>JADFYW010000289.1 GCA_015232855.1 Fibrobacteria bacterium | reverse complement strand
CCTGCTGATTCCGAACAAGTCGGAATGACTGGTTCGGGAGCATATAACATGAAAAAACTTACTGGATATACCACTAGACCACAAAAGTTCAACACCGGTAAAAACACTTCTTTCGGAATTTTCACCTTTCCAACTCTTTCTGAATATAACCATTTCATAATGGCTTTAAATACCAGCAAACATAAAAGCCAGAAACCAACTGAGTAATCGCTATCCCGTTTCCATGTCTGTTCTAAATAATTTAACACATTTATTTTACCACCGCATACTAAATCTCGTATTTACCGTTTTTTAGGCTATTTATTTGGTTTTTGTTCTAAATTTCGTCTTGACTTTTTTCATATTTGGGTTACTATAGAAAATAGACGAATCAGAGGGCCCCCTTGCTTCCGATTTGTGTTTTTATTGAGCTTGTGTACTAACCAAATAACTGATACAATAAAAGAGAGAAACTGCTGTAAACAAGAAGGAAGGCAATGGAAAATTCAACGAAAAACAAATTCTTTTTAATGGTTCTTTTTCTGTGCGTTACCGCAAGTCAGTTTCTCTACGGGCAACAGTTGAATCTTACCGGTAAAGTTATTGATGAAAACGCACAACCGGTTCCTAACGCCAAGGTCTTTTTAGCCATAGATAGTCACTTCGAAATGACTGATGCAAATGGTGAATTCAACATAACCACTAATTCTGCCTTACCAGTTACCAATCCTTTTAAAAATAATGCACGGGCCTTTTTTGAAAATGGTATTTTTCATTTTTCTACCGGGAAAACCCAAATGCTTCACTATCATGTTTTTGGGCTAAATGGCAGATTGCTATATAAAAATAAGATTGAAATGAATAAAGCTGGAAATTTCGGATTGGTGGTTAATTCCTTATTACCTGCATCATTCCCTAATGCATTATACTTTGTACAGATCACTCAAAATGGCCGCATATTCTCAGTAAAAACCATCAAGTCGACCACAAGCCATTCCGCTCCTCAGGTCGTTTACACTAATAAAGTAGCTATTCCACTTTCAAAAAAGACTGCGGGAACTATTGATACCCTCATCGTACAAAAAACCGGATATGGTAATGCAAAAGTATATATCAGTAACTATACAGCTGCCTTGTCACCAATTATTCTTAGAGCTTTAATTGACAGAAAGGCTGTAGTCACCCGTCATAACATCACTTATACCAAAGCAGAAACCAAGGCTCCCCTGAGTGTGGGTAACGGAGACATGGCCTTTACAGTGGATGCCACCGGACTTCAGAGTTTTACCGGCAACTATGATTATCTTACTCTTTCCACCCTTTCTCACTGGGGCTGGCATTCAGTCCCCAACACCAACAATTATAAACTTTCTGACACCTATAAATATTTCGATTATTTTGGCCGCCAGGTTCCCTATGTTTACATGACTATGGGTAAAACAGAAAAAGACGAAGACTATTTCAGGAAAAACCCCCATCGCGCCAACCTTGGCCGTATCGGGATGGAACTAAAAACCTCTGGCGGTTCAAACGCTGCCCTGGGACACCTCACTGGTATCAACCAGCAGTTAAATCTTTGGGAAGGTATTATCAGCAGTGAATTTGATTTTGATGGCAAACATGCTACCGTAAAAACGCTGGTCCATCCCGATAAAGACATAATTGTTTCAAGCATTTCTTCACCTTTAATCACGTCGGGACAAATGAAATTTGCCTTGCGTCTGCCCTATGGAAGCCACGATGCTGATGGCGCAGACTGGAATAACTCTGGCGGGCACACAACAGAAATCCTAACCCAGGGAACTGGTTTTGCTGTCCTCAAGCGCACCATGGACAGTACTATATATTATGTACGATTACAGTGGAGCAACGGAACCTTATCCAAAAAGGAAAACCATTATTACCAGCTCACTCCCTCAGGAGATTCAGAGAACTTTGAATTTTCTTGCTGGTTTAATACTGAAAACAATTTCACTTCTCCACCTGATTATGCCACCGCTTCTACAGAATGCGCAGCGGGATGGGAATCATTCTGGAAAGAAGGCGCCTTTATTGATTTGACTGACGCAACTGACAGCCGTGCTCCTACTTTAGAAAAGAATATTATCCTTTCCCGCTATCTTACCCGTATTCAATGCGCAGGTGATTATCCTCCCCAGGAAACCGGTCTCACCTATAACTCCTGGAACGGGAAATTCCATCTCGAAATGCACTGGTGGCATGGTGTACACTGGGCCATCTGGGATAATCTTGACTTTCTGGAAAAGACACTGGACTGGTACAAGCTCATTATGCCAAAAGCTCAAGAAACGGCGCGAGTACAGGGCTTTGCAGGGGCCCGCTGGCCCAAGATGGTCGGTCCCGACGGCAGAGAAAGCCCCTCACCCATTGGAACACTCCTTATCTGGCAACAGCCTCATCCTATCTATTTTGCAGAGGCCTGTTATCGCCAGCACCCGACAAAAGAAACTCTCGAAAAATTTAAAGATATCGTTTTTCAAAGCGCTGACTTCATGGCCTCTTTTGCGCGCTTAAGCAGTACCACAAATAAATACCGCCTGGAGCCACCCATAATTTCTGCCCCTGAAGCTTCCACCAATAATCCAAACCCAGCATACGAACTCACTCAATGGTGGTATGGCCTCAACACCGCCCAGAAATGGCGCGAACGCTTAGGTATGGGACTCGATTCAACCTGGAAAAAGGTACAGGACAACCTGTCCCCTCTTCCCACACAGGGTGATGTCTATATCATGGAAGAAAACTTTTCAGATTACTACACTAAATGTGAAGGACACCCCACCACTACCGCAGTATATGGCATGATGCCGGCAACGCCATTAATGGATACAACTATCATGCGAAAAACAGTAGAAAAGACCTGGAGCCTCTGGTATAAATGGACGCATGCCTGGGGATGGGATTGTGGAATGATAGCCATGGGAGCCGCCCGGACAGGCCGCACCGATATAGCAGTTGATGTACTCTTTGAAGAAAAACTGGGGTTTCTATCCAATGGCCATAACATCGGTTTGCCGAATCAAGGAACCCTCCCGGCTTACCTTCCAGGTAATGGGTCCCTGCTTTTAGCAACTGGCATGATGGCCGGAGGATGGGATAATGATGGTGGCGTCTATGCCCCTGGCTTCCCCAAAGATGGTAAGTGGAATGTACGGGTTGAGGGGTTTGTTAAGTTGGAGTAAGCGGTAAATCTTTCAGTTCCAGAAACCCCAATTTTTAGTTAAAAATGGGGTTTTTTGTTTTTTAACCTATTGATTTATTCTGATTGACAACAAAATAACCTATTAAAATATCATTCTGTGTGTAAAATAACCTATTATTTTGTT
>JADFYW010000288.1 GCA_015232855.1 Fibrobacteria bacterium | reverse complement strand
ATAGACTCTTATCCAGATGACAACGCCCAAAAAATTGCGGAAGTAGCACAATCCATAGGTTATACTTTCCCGTTCCTTCTTGATGAAACACAAAAAACTGCCCACGCTTACCATGCGGCATGTACACCTGATATATATCTGTTTAACAAAAATCTTGAACTGGTGTATCGTGGTCAATTTGATAACAGCAGGCCAGGGAATGACATTCCGGTTACGGGGAGTGATTTAAGCGCAGCTATTGAGCAGGTGCTTAGGGGCCAGACCCCCTCTGAAGATCAGCGACCAGCCACAGGTTGCAATATCAAGTGGAAACAAGGCAATGAACCACCCTATTTTGGATAAATAAAGGAAAAGTATCTGCTTATATCCATGGGTGACATGGATAAAATTTCCTCAAAAATAAATCTTATAATTTTACATTTAGACATTTAATGCGGAATTAAAATGGATTGAAAATAATCCATCTTGTGGTGTACAGTCTCCTTAAAGCAAATCCTCAAAATGAGTTGACTTATTTATAAAAAAGAGCTGAATAAGTACGGGAAACGCTAAGAAATTATATATTCTCTTGTATGAAAATAGAAGAATTACCAATAATAGTGTTTGATGGGGCTTGCGGAACAAATATTCAAAATATGGATATTTCCACTGAATTGTGGGAGGGAAATGAGGGCTGTAATGAGTTATTAAATGTTACCGCAGCAGATAAAATCATAGGGTTACATCGTTCTTTTTATGAGGCGGGGAGCCATGTTGTTGAGACGAATACCTTTGGTGCCAATTTACTGGTACTTTCGGAATATGGCCTGGAAGAGCGAGTTCGTGAAATTAACACAAAAGCGGTTGAAAACGCGAGAAAAGCCTCAGAGGGTTTAACGAATAAGTTTGTAGCAGGCTCAATAGGGCCCGGTACCAAACTGCCTTCTCTTGGTCACATTGCTTTTGAAGAGCTGGTTAGGTCTTATACTCCCCAGGTTGAGTCTTTGATGGAGGCGGGTGTTGACTGCCTTATTCTGGAGACCTGCCAGGATTTACTTCAGGTAAAAGCAGCTTTGTATACTATTCAAAATGTCTTTGATTCAATATCTTTTGAAGTCCCTATACTGGTTTCTATTACTATCGAACAAACAGGGACCATGCTTACCGGAAGTGATATAGGCGCTGTAGTTGCAACGTTGCAACCATATGGGCTGTTTTCTCTTGGACTTAATTGTGCTACCGGGCCTTCTGATATGCAATCTCATTTACGCTATCTCAGTGAATATTGGGAAGGGCGGATTTCATGTATACCGAATGCGGGATTGCCAGTAGTTGAACAAGGGAAAACGGTTTATCCCTTACAACCAGAATCTTTTTCTCTTTCACTACAAAATTTTGTTGAAGATCTTGGAATAAGTGTTGTGGGTGGGTGTTGCGGCACTACTCCGGAGCATATGCAGGCAGCTACTCAAGCACTGGAAAAGAGTATTCCGGCTAATCGGAAGATCACTCCAAAAGCTCAAGTGTCAAGTTTATATCAGGCAGTTGATATTGTATCAGATCCTCCCCCCCTGTTGATTGGTGAACGGGCCAATACCAATGGTTCGAAAAAATTTAAAGAGCTGTTATCCCAGGAAGATTTCGAGGGCTGCCTGAATGTGGGCATGGATCAGGAAAAGGCAGGAGCACCTATTGTTGATCTGTGTACGGCCTATGTCGGACGGGATGAATTATCTGATATCACCCGTTTGACCACGATGTTTTCTCAGTCGGTGAAGTCTGGGATGGTATTGGATACCACAACCCCAGAATGTATAGAAGCGGGTCTGAGATTATATCCCGGACGCCTTATCGTAAATTCAGTTAATCTGGAAGACGGTGGTTCGTATTTGGCTAAAGTGGTTAAAATGGTCAAGCGCTTTGGCTGTGCTGTGATTGCGCTTTCTATCCACGAAAAAGGCCAGGCGATGACCTCAGAAGAAAAGTTTGAAACGGCAAAACGTATTCATGCTCTGGCGGTGGATAAGTATGGTCTGCATCCTGGTGACTTATTTTTTGACCCACTCACTTTTCCTATCGGAACGGGTTCAGAAGATCTGGTTGACGCGGGTATCCAGACTATTGAAGCCATCCGTCGTATAAAAAGGGAATTGCCTGGAGTTTTCACCGTAATTGGGCTAAGTAATGTTTCATTTGGTCTCCCCCCGGCTTCCCGGAAAATTCTCAATTCGGTTTTCCTCCATGAATGTGTGAAAGCAGGGCTTGACAGTGCTATTGTGGACGCAAAAAAAATTATACCCATCGCAAAAATTGATGAACATGAAACTGAACTGTGTTTGAATCTTATATATAATCGAACAGGTAAAGGCAGTGAAAAACCATTGGATGCCTATATCAGTTATTTTAATGTAAAAAAAGATACCGGCTCTGATGACCAGAAAGAAGCTGTTGGAGAGGCCCATGAACAGCGTCTGGCCTCGAAGTTGATAAATGGAGAAAAAGAAGGTGTTGAAGACTTAATTACGATTTTACTCAAGCGATATAAAGCCCTTACTATTATCAATAACATTCTGGTTCCTGCCATGAAAGTAGTTGGAGACCTTTTTGGTAAAGGTGAAATGCTGCTTCCTTTTGTATTGCAGTCTGCAGAAACTATGAAACTATCTGTGTCTGTACTTGAACCTTATATGGAAAAAATTGAAGGAGAAGATGATACCCGCCTGAAAGTCTTACTGGCCACCGTACAAGGGGATGTCCATGATATTGGGAAGAATCTTGTTGATATCATTCTTTCTAATAACGGGTATAAAGTGTATAACATTGGTATTAAGGTTCCTGCAGAGCAAATTATCGAAAAGGCCCGGGAATTCAATGTAGACATAATAGGTCTTAGTGGTTTGTTAGTAAAATCAGCCCTGGTCATGAAAGCTTCTCTACCTCAGTATGCACAATCGGGATTAACGACACCTATTCTGCTGGGAGGTGCAGCCCTTACCAAAAAATTTGTCGCAACAGAATGTGTACCTTTAAATGAAAATCCTGTAGTTTATTGCCGGGATGCTTTTGCCGGGCTTAAGGCATGTAATGACTTTGCTGAGGGAAAATTGAAAGCAACAAGTTGGGATGTGGCCAGTGAACGTAAAACCGTAACGGCGACTCAAAATGATGTGGATGTGATACGGGATAACCCGGTGCCCAATGTTCCGTTTACCGGTTATAAGCATGTGACAGACATTGATGTTGCACCCCTCTTTGATTACATCAATGAACAGGCTTTGTTCCGGGGGCGTTGGGGATATCGCAGGGCAAAACTTGGGGCGGAGGAGTATAAAGAACTCATCGCTACCAAAGTAAGACCCATGTAT
>JADFYW010000287.1 GCA_015232855.1 Fibrobacteria bacterium | reverse complement strand
AAATTTCCGTTCCTGGCAGATTCTCTTAAGATGTATGAATAAGTCAGACTTACAAAAAAAGCAACGTTTGGCATCATTTCTAATAAAATCCGGATTTTTAAATTCGGTACTTTGAAAAGTGATGAAAGAAAGCCCCAGGGTTGTCGCATTTTTTTTGGCCTCTCTCTGTTCTCTCCCAGCCAGGGAAGGACTAATTGCCAAAGCAGCGATATAGTGTTCGGGGCCGACCGCCTGATGAGCGGCATAGGCCAGGAAGACTGAATCTACTCCGCCGGAATAAGCAAGGGCGAAAGAACCATAACTTTTTAAAATTGAAAGTAAGTGAGCATAGCGATCGTCAGGCGTAGCCCGTGGGTCTGAAGATTTTGATGATGGCGTTTTTGACATAAGTTTCATTGTACATAATATACATATTCTGTACAATTCAGCTTTATTTTCCCGCAATTATCACCCTGAGAGAATCCAGGTGAACCGGTGCATTACCGATGTTTTTCAGTATGATTTCCTGTTCATGTTTTACTTTATCGGCTTCTTGGGTATAAAACCCCTGGTTTCGGTATCCGAGGTCTTTTAGCGCAATAAGGCGTTTATGTTCATTGTTCATCTGAGTAGAAACTTTCTCAGTTATTCCTGATTTTATCATGTCTGCTTTTTGATTGGCGAGTTCACTTCCTGCTTTTATGAGACTGGGTAATAATTTGTTTTTGAGAACGTTGTTTTCCTGGAGCCAGGCTGTTGGAGCTTGTTTTAACCGGGAGTTCATTACTTTTTTATGAAGATTTTCCTGAAGCAGGCCTTTTCGGTCCAGCAGGATATGAATGGGAACCGGTGAGAGAAAATGAGCGGCGCAGATGTCTTTTTGACTGATGGGTTCCATAATAAAGACCAGTTCCAGCCATAAGTCTGATGAGGGTGCTTCGTCCCATTCTGCTACGCAAATGATGTTATCAGAGGTGCCTAGAATAAGATCCATTGCACCAATTACCAATGGATGATCCCAACTCAGAAAGGTAAGATCTTCTCTGGTTAAAGCCTGGGTGCGGCTGAAGGTGACATTTAAACCCATATCCGGAAGCTCTGGAAAAGAGTCAAGTACCATTTCCGGACCGGGATAGATAGCGTAGCCTCTCTCTTCAACGGTAGGATTAAAATCTACACCAAAAGAGTCAAAAACTAATTCAAGATAGTCCTCCAATTGTTTGGAATCGTCCTCGTGTTTAAGGGCTGTTATGAGATCTTCGGCATTCTTCAATTGGAGTGAGTTGGTTTCTAAAAGCCTGTCTCTGCCAGCCTTAAGAGACTCCCTTATTTTGTTTTTCTGCAACTGCAGGTCGTTTGCTTTCTGTTTAATTTCGGGCAGGATAGCACATTCTTTGCCGAGACTATTAAAACATTCCTGAGCTTTAAGTTCCAGAAACGGAATGGAATCATGCATTAAGTTATCAATACCCATAGTGGGAAAAATAAATGCGTCTAAGCCGTTGTTATACCAGTAATACAGTATTTCCAGAGGGGTACCGTATACATAGGGAACATATATCCGGATGGTACCGGTTTGTCCTATTCTGTGGAGTCTGCCTATTCGCTGTTCCAGCAAAGAGGGATTGGCTGGCAAGTCGAAAAGAATAAGTCGTTGAGCAAATTGGAAATTGCGGCCTTCACTGCCAATCTCAGATGAGAGCATGAATTTAACACCTCCCGGACTTGCAAAATCTGCAGCATTATGGTCCCGGCCCGTTAAAGTGAGTGATTCATGAAAGACCGTAAAGGGTATTTTAATAAGCTTAGGGAGGGTTTCCTGGAGAGCCATTATTTTTGCCTGGCTGGAGCAGATAAGCAGAGTCTTTTCAGACGGTTTGAGTGATGCTAAAAACCCGACCAGCCAACTGATGCGTGGATCGTTTTTCCAGAGGTCTTGTATCAGTCGGGAGGATTCAGCAATGGGTAATTCCAGGCATGATGGGGTTAGTTGAAAAGGATCGAAAAACAATGCTTTGAATCCTGCCCGGATATTTGGTTTTATATGCTGTAGGGTTTTATTGAATAAAGATAGGTAGTTCTGGCCTGGCTTGAGTGCTGTTTCGATGAGCTTTCGTGGGGGAAACCCTTTAATAACGGTTCTACGGTTACGGTAAACCATCCGTCCCGTTCCATGCCGGTCTATTAAATCTTGTATAAATTCTTCCCGGGCCTCAGGAAAACTATCAAGAAGTGAGGCCTGCTTAATAAGAGCGGTGTCGGTTGGATAGTGTTCCGATATATACTGCATTACTTCTGGAGGAGACATTTGCTTTTCAACTATTTTGGCAGTAATAGCGGCAATACTTTTATAGGATGTAAGTTCATTTTTCCAGTTTTGGAATGAATTAAAACGGTATGGGTCAATGAGACGGAGACGACCAAAATGACCTTCTTCTTCCAACTGGAGTGGAGTCCCGGTAAGAAGTAAAAGACCTTTTGAACTTTGAGAAACGGCTTCTACTGCACGATATTCGGCTGATTTTTTTTTTCGTTTAAAATCCAGATGGTGGGCTTCATCCACAATGACAAGATCCCATTTTGCTGACTGAGCTTGTTTGGAAAGGGCCGTGTCAGCCGAGAGCAAGTCAAGAGAGCAAATAATCTCAGAAGAAGCATTGAAAGGATTTTGGTCAAAAGATTGTTGGGTCAGAGTCGGTAGCGTATCTTCATCCAGAATAGAAAACATGTGATTGAAACGGCGATACATCTCTACCAGCCATTGATGAACAAGACTGTTGGGGGTTATTATCAATGTCCTTTTTATTCTTCCTGAAATGTGAAGCCGGTGAAAAATCAGGCCCGCTTCAATTGTTTTTCCCAGGCCGACTTCATCCGCCAGCAGGGCTCTGGGGTGTTGACGATTTGAAATTTCATTTGCGATAAACAGTTGGTGTGCAATAAGCTGGACCCTTGCTCCGATGAGCCCCCTTAACGGGGAAGCCATTGTTCGATACCGATGATGCAAGGTTTGGAGACGAAGGGTAAAATCCTTTACATAGCCAAATTGACCTGACGACAATCGATCTTCAGGTTGGTTGAAAGCGATGGTATCTGCAAGTTCCGTTTCCGGTAAAAACTCATCTTCACAATGATACCAGAACAGTCCATCCTTTTCTTCCACGCTGGTGACGGTATATTCCTTTTTCTGTGTATTGCTGATTTTATCGCCGGTTTTGAAACGAACCCTTGTTAAGGGATTATTTTCTATACGGTACAATCTCATTTCCTCAGAAGCAGTGAAAGTGATACGAATATTTCTGCCTTCAATAGCTACAATAGTCCCCAAGCCAAGCTCTGGTTCGGGTTCACTTTGCCATCGTTGGCCTTTTTTAAAAGAA
>JADFYW010000286.1 GCA_015232855.1 Fibrobacteria bacterium | reverse complement strand
ATGCTCCCGAACCAGTCATTCCGACTTGTTCGGAATCAGCAGGTACATGAAAAAACTAAATGGTTGTCACACTAGTATTTTTTTAACAGGATTGTAATTATGAAAAAATTGATTTCGATTTGGGTGGTTCTTTTTTTCACTATTAACCTTTATTCTCAAATCAGCTTTACACAGATACCGCAGGATAAGCAGCTCTATGCCCGCAATGTCACCTCCGGCCTGGCCGATATTATTTTTAAAGGTAGTGTAAATAAAACGGATGATAATTACACTCAAATTACCGTAACCGTTTATCGCAATGAGACAAAGCTTGGGGAGCCTGTTAGTGTTGCACTCGTATATAATGGGAGCGCTGCACCATTTTCTATTACGCAAAAAATTAAAGCGGAGCTTGCCAATTACAAATTTGAAGTGCATCTGGTGAATGCAAGTGGTTCAACACTGGAAAAAACGGTGAATGAAGTGGTTGCCGGTGATGCGTATATTATTCAGGGACAGTCGAACGCAGAAGCCCAGAATAAAGGCGGTACAAGGGGGGACGCCAGTTCTCATGAGTCTCCTTTTATTAGGGTGTTTGGGACGGCTGATGCTGAGCGAGAAAGTTCCCAATGGTTTATCGCCCAGGGGAATGGTGATAAGGCCACAGATGGAAATACAGGTATGTGGGGAATTATTTTCAGTCGACTGATTGTGGATACCTACAACATCCCTGTTGCCATTTTTAATGGAGCCATGGGTGGTGCTAACATCGATTATTTCCATAGAAACGATAGTGAACCTGAAGACTTGTCCACGAATTACGGGCGGCTATTACACAGGGTCAAAACGACGGGGCTGCAAAATAGTATTCGTGGTATTTTCTGGTATCAGGGCGAAAGTAATGCTATTTATACCATTCTCAATACCGAACAGTATAAAGCTGAATTTAATCGTCTGTACGCAGACTGGACTACAGATTATCAGGGTGTAGAACAATACTACCTTTTTCAGATACGGCAGGGATGTGGGGGTGATGAGCCAAACATCATGCGTATTAAAGAGGCCCACCGGCAATTAGCTGAAGAAATTCCCGGTATTGAAATCATGTCAACATCCAATAATCCCCATACCGGTGATAATTGTCATTATGATTATGATCCTGCGCAACTGAGGACCGCGAATAACATTTTTCGCCTGGTAAACAGGGACTTATACGGGAACGTTGGTGAGAAAAATATTAAACCGCCAAATATTGCCTGGGCGGAACATTCCGGCACCAACCAGATATCTCTTATTATGAAAAGCCGTGGTGACAGCCTTATATGGGTGTCGGGGGCAAAGAATGATTTCCGTTTTGAGGGAACCAGTGCAAAGGTGTCCTCGGGGACTACCTGGAAAAATAAGGTGATATTAACTATGTCTGGTAATGCCTCATCAGCTACCGGAGTCAGTTTTTATGGTCACCAGAATACAGAAGCACCTATGGTTAAAACCCCTAAAGATGTTGGAGCCGTTCATTTTTATCAATTCCCGATAACCATGCCCTATACCCGGGACTCGGCTAATGTTAAGGCGATACTTGATAGTAACGGACTTAAGGCCATGGTTTCACAAGTGAGTGAAAAAGATGGTACCGGGCGAATAAACAAACTCCTCCTGAGTGGGAAGGCCCTGAGTAAAATTCCGGATAATATTGGTGGACTGGATGCGGTCACCACAATGCAGCTGGATAACAATAATATCACAACGCTTCCCGCAGATATTATTCATACTACACCAACCACCCAGTTAACCCTGAACAACAACCGTCTGTGTACGTTATCGTCTGAGATAAAGGCCTGGGTAAATACCTATGCCGCCGATAAAAACTGGGAGGCAAACCAGGACTGTAGTTTAGGTATTGAAGAGATTGGTGAGAGACCTTCATCATTTATGAGTTTAATGAATGGCAAGGTTGTTAACATCATGCTTCCCGATGGTGTGTCGGAGGCGGTTATGAAAATTTACAACCTTAAAGGTGTTTTAATTGAAACGTTTAAAATTTCTACAGGAAATCAAGAGGCGGTCTGGAATATTCCATCAGGTCTTGCGGGAGTTTACCTGGTTACTCTGGCTTGGAATAAAAATGTTCTTGTTGAAAGGGCCTTTTTTCAGAGCAACTAACCAGGGGTTGTCATCTATATTCTTCTGTTCAGAAGTAATAAATTTCTCACAATCAGGGGTGTTCTGAACTTCCTGTTTTATTTCACATATTTTTGTTTTCGTCTGAAAGTTAAATCCATGTTTTCGTTTAGATAATTTTATGGAATTTTCGGTAAGCTGGAATATTGAAACTCTAATTTCTAAACATTAAGAGAAATACAAAACTTTGATTTTAAATTTCGGAGGAAAACGACTAAAATTTGTTTTTCTTTTCCTTCAAAATCGATTTTTTTGAGAAAAAATTATTAAATTTGCCAGATAACTTAAAAACCTCATATGAAAATGTTCTTAATAACACCTTTTATACTTCTTGCCTTCATCATATTATCCTATCCTTTGGAGGTCATTGGTGAAGAGATGATCAGTGTAGCAGTTGTTGATTTTGACGGAAAAGGCGTTCAGCAACATGAGGCTGAGATTATTACTGATAAATTCCGTGGACAGTTGTTACAAACCGGTCTTTTTGCGGTGGTTGAAAGAAATAAAATGAAAGCACTTTTGCAGGAACAGGATTTCCAAACTACCGATCGATGTGACGGGAGCGCCTGCATTGTTGAAATGGGTAAGCTTCTTTCGGTGCAGAAAATGTTCACAGGCTCTGCGGGTAAAATTGGAAATTTGTTTATCCTTTCTATCAATGTAATAGACGTTGAATCAGGGAAGATTCTCCTGACCCTGGAAGAAGAAATAAAGGGGAGTATCGAAGATGTATTTAAGACAGCAGTTCCTACAATAACCGGCAAAATAAAAAAAGAAATGGCTGTAATTAATGAAGGACTCGCTTATCTCACCATTACGTCACATCCGAAAGGCGCAGCGATAAAAATAGACGGGGCTGATAAAGGTGCTTCTCCTCTCACAAAACTGGAACTTAAGGAAGGTAATCACCAGGTTATAGTCTCTCTTGCTGATTATGTCTCTCAAGAAAAACATATATCGATTAGGGTTGGGAAAATTGAAAAAATGCATTTTAATCTGAAGCACAGTGGTCAATACTTGTCTCGCAAGCGCCATGAATCAGCTGAAAAAAAATCAACTTTAGCAAAAGGTACACGCTGGATACTTGGAGGTCTTACGGTTATCGGCCTGGGTAGTGCGGGATATTTCCATTATGATGCCTGGCAGAAGCATAAAGATTATAAGGCAAATTCCAACCCTGATCTGGCTGTTTCGTTATGGGACGCTGTTAATACAGCGAAAAATAACCGGAATATTTC
>JADFYW010000285.1 GCA_015232855.1 Fibrobacteria bacterium | reverse complement strand
AGACTTCGACTTTTTGGTATAATTTCAAGGTATTTAGTTATATTCTTTTATTTGAAACCGAGACCTTGGGACAGTGGTGGAAGCTTTTTGGTATGCGTAAAAAAATGATGGCACGAAAGCGGGCGTTATCACGAAGAATTTCGAATGTGGAGATGGAGAAGATGATGGAGGGGTAGGGTTTATATCTACAGGTTTTCATGGCGGCATTTCGAATACTATACCCAAATTACTAAAAAACCCGAAAGTGGGTATATGCCGAGCTTCTTAAAAACCTAGTATTGAAGCATTTTTTTCTCGGGTTTTTAAGTTGCCGAGGCATAGCCCAATTGTCACTATGTGTATTTAACTGTCTTTTTATTTCCGAATTCTAGAAAGAGCTAAATTATTAAAGCAGTTTAGTACAACATCCAGCGTGTCATGTTCTTTCGTGCACGCAAAAAATATTTTACAATTACGCCATTGTTTACTACCTTAAGCTCATCATGAGAATGACAGATCAAGAACTTCGAGATTTAGTGGCTGAAAATGCACGGACTATCAAAGCACTCCGGGCATCTCAGGAAAAAACAGATGAACAAATGAAAAGAACGGATGAACGAATAGACCGTCTTGGACAGCGATTTGGAGATTTTGGGAATACACGAGGACAGGAAGTTGAGGAGTTTTTTTATAGGTATTTCTGCAGACATCCTGAACTGCTGGGAACTACTTTTGATGAAGTAGATCGGAATATCATCACAGCCGATGGAGATGAGCATGATATTATATTGGTGAATGGACAGATTACGGCATTGATTTCTGTGAAATACAAACTTTATAAAAAAGATGTCGATAGTTTAGTAGCCAAGGAACTCAAAAGAATTCAGCATTTTCTTGATAAATGGGGATCGACACATGTTCTCTATGGGGGTGTTGCCTCTTATATAGTGAGTGAGGAGGTGAGTAAATATGCACAAGACAAAGGACTTTATGTCATTACTCGTTCTGGGGAAAATACGGTTTTCCTGAATAAGAAATCTTTTCGGGCAAAGAGTTTTTAGGGGAGGGGGTGGAAATTGACCAAGAGGTTTGAATGCAAAGCGCATCAGTTTTCTATATTTAGGAACCGATTGCAAATCGGCGCCAGCAATGAAATCTACTTACATCCACAGACTTTCATAGCCGCATCTCGAATATCAACATAACTTCGTTCTCGGATACCGGAGGTGACACATACGACACTACGCTCCTCATGAAAACAAGTTACGGTAGAGTCGTCTCGAGGACCGTCTTTACATATGAATTGTGTACTGTTATGCCAGGGGAGTTTGTCTATGTCGCAGGAGGGAGGATTATAATGGTTTTCTTGTCTGTGTTGTTGTTCACGTCTTCTAGCCTCTTCGGCTTCTTGCCGCGCCCTATAGGCATCTTCTCTTGCATATCTTTCGGAATCTTCTTTTGAGATAAAATACCCTACCCCATGCCCAACCTTTCCAGCCAATCCTGACCAGTGTCCTCTATATACATTATTTTTCCAAACCTCATAACCTGTATAACTTCCTTTAACTCTTGTTATATTCCCATGCTTTTTCCCATCCTTCCATTCGCCTCGGTCATAGTGAGGGTAGCTGTTGCTGTGGTCGGGGTAATATTTAGTACCAGTAATTGTTCCACAACGGTCTTTCATATCAACCGTATCTCGATTCCCTTCATGATAAGGACCTTCATATAAAATTTTACCATTTTTTATAATACGAGTATTGCAACCATCCAAAAGAAATCTTTTATTACCAAAATCTCCTTCTATAATATATATACTATTGCCAGCAACTACTTTCATTTCCCCTCTTCCGTTTTGACAAGGTTCTTTTAAGCAAGTTTCAATAACTTCTGCTGTAGCTTTTCTTATATTTGCTAATTGACAAGATAAACCACAAATAACAGCTAATATTAATGGTTTAAATTTTATTTTGTATCTTTCCTGAGCTTGTTTATAGGAGAGGGGAATTATTAAATCTCGTTCCATGAAAAAATTTAAATTATTCTGATTCTAATTTTCTCTACAAACTTGTCAATGTTATTAGTTTATGTTTTCCTAGTTCAAATTATTAGTTCCCCCAGTATCCTTTTTTGCCCCAGCATCACTATTTTCTGCTTCCGGAGGTTTTGCGTTTTTCCTTTTAAAATCCTCTTCTAGTAGCACTTTTACTATGGCACTAAGCTCGGTTGGGTTTACTTGTTTATTTTCTGGTAGTTTGGCATTCATATCTGCTGCAATCTGTGCCGCCAAATTTTCTGCATTGTGCTGAGTCATTTCCTTATCCCCCTCTATGAATAATTTTAATCGTTCTTTTTCCTTTGTTCCTGCTTTATCCAAAAATTGTCCTAATGAAGCGGCCGCCCTTTTTAATTCTTCCTGATCTGCATTACTTTTTTTGGCTTCTTTTAATCCTTCTTCCACTCCCCTTCTTATACTAGTTGAACTGTCCTGAATGTATGATGGGTTATAATTAACGTCTGTTTGAGTATTGTTTGAAGCATCTGTATATTGTACGCTTGTTGTTTGCCCTTCTGGACCACTCTCTTTACCCCCACTCCCCGCTTTTTTATTATAGTCCGTCTGAAGTCTGCCTGTATTAATTTCTCCCCCAAACGCATTTCTAATAGCCTCATTAATTTTGCTTGAATTACCACTACTATCTTCAATAGCCTCTTTAAGTTCCTTTTGTTTAGCCTCACTAAGACTTGAATTTTTTATGAACCTGTCCCATTCAGGTGATTTTACGGCCTTATGTCCTCCTGCATTAGCTATCCCACGACTAATTGCTTCAGCTTCAGATTGTTTGCTTCCGCTGTCTTTGGCGTTTTTTAATTCCCCTGCAGCATCCCTAAGAGCGTTATTAGCATCTGCTACTGCTCCATAACCAGGAATTATATCCTTATAGATATCATCTCGTCTTTCTTGTTGTTTGTTTTCCGCAGTTTGTTTCCATGCCCCCATCAACCCAAGCGCATCACTGAGGGATGCCTTACCCCCATTCCCCATAGGAATAATTGGTCGATCAATAGTAGCGGCCTCTAACATGAACTGACCGGCGGCCTCAGCACCGCCCTTGATCTTATCAGTGATGAACTGAGCCTCGGAACCTTCGATGGCCCAGAAAGCGGATTTCCAAAAGATCATGATGACAGCTAATTTCCAGAGTAAACCAAACATATTATCCCCACCTAATAATTGATCCATGGAAGCCTTGGCATCTACGAACTGGACAAATTTATCCATAGGAATATCCGCTCCCACTAGCCCAGAAAGCAGCACAAAGCTTAAAGAAAAAGCCGCAGCCACTTTCAGAGGCATGATGAGGTTTGTGATGAGTTTTTCGGAAAGATTATTACTGCCGCCTTGGATCCCGAGGATGGTAGCGGCCACAATCATAGGTGAAATAATCATAAAAAACCAAAGCACAACCATACGAGCAA
>JADFYW010000284.1 GCA_015232855.1 Fibrobacteria bacterium | reverse complement strand
AGTTTATAAGCTGCTTTTGAAGCTAGCCAATTTTATTCAGTATACACATTCGATTCCGGACAAGCCAGTTATTATGTATGACAGGAGGTTTTAAGAACAGAATGAGTGGAACTACCTTTATAGTTATAATAATAAATTTTTTAACCGTGGTCACAAAAGCGCCACATACTATAGGAGGTAGTCCCATGAAAAAGATAACAGAAATCATCCTGAAAAACGAAAAAATCTTTGTCGGATTGGAAGATTCTAAAAGGACCTGGAAACTTTGTGTTAGAAATAACAATATGATTGTTTTTCAAGGTTCTATTCCTGCGGAATTTGAGAATTTAATGCAATTTTTCAAGAATAAATTTCCCAAATGTTTGATTAAGGTTATTTATGAGGCCGGTTTTAGTGGTTTTTGGCTTCATGACCGTTTACAGGAAAAAGGTATCAACTGCATAGTTACTCCACCAAATATGGTAACCGAGGAAAAGTGCAATAAAGTAAAAACTGACAAAATAGATGCCCGGCGATTGGCAAAAGTACTTGAAAATGAAGATTTTAAAGCTTGCAGGGTTCCTTCTGAAGAACGTATGCAGCACAGGCAGCTCAGTCGCACCTTACATCAAGTTCAGAAGAAAATTACATCTACAAAGAACCAAATTCGCCGTTTTTTTGATGTGCACGGCATTATTACTCCCAAAGGAGTGTGGTCAGACAAGACGTATATAGAACTTCGTAATATTGTGATTCATGCAACACTTCAATATTGCCTGGATATGTATTTGGACATGCTTGATTTACTTCGTAACCAAAAGCAGGCCTTAACTAAAAAGCTGAAAGAACTTGCTAAATCTCCCGCCTATAATAAAACTGTTAAATTGTATCAAAGCACCCCTGGAATCGGGGAATTTACTGCTATCCGTTTAGCATTGGAATGGGGTGATATATCAGAATTTTCTTCAGGAAAAAAGTTTGCGAGTTACAACGGCTTATGCCCTAGTGAGTATTCCACAGGTGATACCGTAAAGCGAGGAGGTATTACCAAGCAAGGGAACCGTCTGGCTCGACATTGGCTTGTAGAGGCTGCATGGACAGCTATTAAGAAGGATCCGGCGCTATTGGAGAAATTCAATGCTGTCTGGAAAAGTTCCGGTAAGAAAAATGTAGCAATAGTAGCCGTTGCGCGTAAATTAGCGGTTCGTTTAAGGGGACTTGTATTGAGTGATAAACCCTATGTTTTAGGGTTGATTGAAGGATAAAAAATACATCTCTTGAAAGAATAATAGAAACATAACAGAAAGGATTAGAACACAGTATAAAAATATCAGCAAATTCGAAATGAGGTGTACAATGTCGTCATTCCCGTTGAGCTATGAAAATCAACGCAAGTCAGTTTATTTGACACCATTTTCGAAATATCGAATAAAATAACTTGTATTAAAACACGAATAGAAGACTGGAATATTTTTATAAAAGTTCTAAAAAAAATTAGGTAGGCACTTGACAAAAGTCATCATAGAGGAATGACTGGTTTAAAAAAAAGGTTCCTCAGCAGAATTTGTGGGTAAGTTCAAGTTCTGGAAAGTCTCTTAATTGATGAAATAGCAACATTTTCAGAATATTCAGCACTCTAAATCCATACTATTTTATGATAGTAATTTTGGCATTGAAGTTTAAGTATTCTTAAAGCTCCTATAGTACCCTCTCCCCCCTGCCCCCTCCCCCGTAATGGCACTAACTTAACGTTCTAAAATAAAGTATATTAACTTCTCACACTTTTCTATGGGAGGCTAAGATGACACCGAACCGTTCTCTTGAACTTAGCGTACGTATTCGAGAAATGATGCGCCAAGACATACTGCAATTTATTGAACCCGTTTTTCCAGAAGAAGCAGTTCAAGCATATGAGCCAACCGATAATATTAGTCGCAGGGATCGCATATTCAATAGCGAAAACACATTACTTACTATGGTAGTGACAGCCATGCATGAGGATCGATCCCTACTGAACTCGGTGAGCATTTTTCAGGAGGTTTTTCACCGTTCCTGTGAAGCTGCTGTACGCAAGCAAGAGGAAGCGGCGAAAAAGATAGCGGAACAAAATACGCCTACACAAGAGAAACGCGGTAGGGGGCGCCCCCGTACCATGCGCCCTCCCAGCCTTCCTATCAGCAAAAAAAAAGATATTTCTTTAAATACGGCAGCATTTTCTAAAGCACGTGGCCGTCTGGAACAGGGGTTAATAGATCAAGCTTTCATTGCAAGCACGGATTATTCCAATCTCAATTGCGTTCAACGCTGGTACGGTCGTTTGGTCTATAACACCGATGGAACTTACTTTCAGATGCAGGATACACCTGATGTATCCGAACAATATCGTGTGAATAAAAATGCCGACGGAACGTTGCAAGGTTATCCCCAAGGATTGCTGCAAGTTATCACCCAGCATGGTACCGGCCTCATCTCCAACTACCGCATTTCCGGTAGAGATCGGTCGGAGTTGGACGTCCTCTGTGAGATGCTGGATGATATGCCTGAGCATAGTCTGCTACTTGCCGATGACCTTTATAATTGCTATTCAATGTTCAGCCTGCTTCTGGAACGTCATATAGACATGATTGTACCAGACAAGAAAGGGCGTCCCTATCGGGTCATCAAGCAAATTAGTCCTGGTGATGAAATTGTTGAAATACTCAAACCCCATCATAAGATACGCCCACTTGTTCCAACCCAGACGTTCCTATCCAAAATAACTCTTAGGCGAATTAGCTATCGAGATCCGGAACATCCTGAAGAGACACGAGCGATACTTACAACAGTTTTTGATGATTCTATCGAACGTCACGAGATTATCCATAAGTTCCATACACGCTGGGATGTAGAGGTAACAATTCGGGAAATCAAAACCATTATGGGTATAAATATAGCGAGATCGAAATCTGAAGATATGGTATTCAAAGAGATGGGAGTTGCCTTACTTGCCTATAATCTTGTTAGAAAGATTATAGCACAAAGCGCCGAAAAGGCGTCTTTTCCCCCCGAAACAGATATCTTTCAAGAACTGTATTCGACTTATTCGCCTCCATTGGTCGATAGAAAGGGTCGGGTCTACTCCCGATGGTCACCAGGACGTCCTCCTAATAATCATAACAAAACTGAGAGGCAGTCCTATTCGCATTAGACCAGGAAGGAACTACCCAAGGCGAACAAAAGTTGGGGCGTACCGGAAATATAAATGAGCTTAAGTTAGTGCCATTAGGGAGAGGGCTGGGTGAGGGAAAATTATTAATTTCATCACAGTGACTAAATTTAATATTTTGGCTTTTCCTTTTATAAAAGTTTATCTTCAAGCATAAGCTATTTTATAGAGGTTGTGATAAATGGATAAAATCCCAAGCTTTCAGCAGTTTTTGTCGACTCAAACTGAGACAATCATAACGGGCAGGTTCGCTTTGAATCTGGTAATTGCCACGATACTC
>JADFYW010000283.1 GCA_015232855.1 Fibrobacteria bacterium | reverse complement strand
TTTAATTATTTACATAGGGCCTTATTGATTGTGGTAGTCGGTTATTCTTTTAATTTCGCTTTTTTCTCTTCCAGTTTTTTGATTCTGTTGTCTATTTTGGCTTCTTTATTCATTTTGGAAGCTTTTTTTCCTTCTTTTGTTTCTTCCCGTAAGGTCTTTATAGATGCCCGGAGAGTCTCACGGCATTTTTTTAATTCTGGCATAGTGGTGGCAGCATCAACACACGTTTTAGCGATTTGATGGGCCTCAATGCGTTTGTTCAAATTTGTGGAAACTTTGGCTTTGATTTCGTCTATGTTTGGCTTTTCCTTTTCTCCGGCATAAAGAAATACGACAGTGAGTATGAGTCCGGCAATAATAAATAATTTCATGAATATTCCTTTTTGAGATGATTGTGGTATTATTTAAGCTAGCTAATTAGATTATTGAATGAAACTTCTATTTATTATTCTTTGCTACATACAGTAAATGTTAATGATGGATTAGAGTGTACACTGGCCAGAGAAAAGGTCAAGGCAGAATAACTCTGGTCCATTTCAACTTGCGCTACTGTGAAAAACAGGAAAAAACTAATATATTGGTATAATCATGGAAAAAATAAACATCACACCGCTAGCCCAAAAACTTGAATATTATGGCCAGGGACAATTACTTTCTTTTTATGCCGGATTGGAAAAATCAAAACAGGAACAACTGCTTGAAGATATAAATAAAATTAATTTTGATTTAATTAAATCCTTAAGTAGCGAACATCTTGAAAGTCTCGAAGAAAAGTCAATTGTTCAAAAACGAGATCCCATCGATGCATTAGATGTCGGGGAACTTTCACAAAAAAAACGAACAGAATTTGAGGACATTGGAAATTATGCGCTGTCACAGGGAAAAGTGGCAGCGTTTTTGGTAGCAGGAGGACAAGGAACCCGGCTTGGACATGAACTCCCCAAAGGGACTTTAGATATAGGTCTTCCTTCGGGGAAAAGTCTTTATGAGCTTCAGGCACAGAGACTTAAAGCTGTTTCGAAAAAAGCTGGAAAAGACGTGCCATGGTACATCATGTTGAATCCAGTACATGCCCATCAAAGTATTGCCTTTTTTAAAGAACATGGATACTTTGGGGTGCCTTCAGATTCGGTTCACTTCATTCTTCAGAACATGATGCCTGCGGTGGATAAAAACGGCAAAATCATTCTTGCCGATAAACATAAAATATCCTTATCCCCGGATGGAAATGGTGGGTGTTTTCAGGCATTGATTCAAGGTGGGTCTCTTGCGGAAATGAAACAAAACGGTGTGGAGTATTTTTTCTTTTATGGTGTTGATAATGCTCTTATTAAAATGATGGATCCCCTTTTTATTGGGTATACCATTGCCAGTGGACAACAAATCGGCTGCAAAGTGGTTGAAAAAATGAATCCGGAAGAGAAAGTAGGATTGTTGATGTTGGAAAATGGTAAACCAAAAGTGATCGAATATTCTGACATGCCAGGGGACTTATTATTCGAAAAAAATGCCAGGAACCGGTTAAAGTTTTCGAATGGTAATATCATGATGCATCTTTTTAAAGTGGATTTTATCGAACAATTTGGGAAGGAAAGATTGCCTTACCACCGGGCTCATAAGGCAATAGCATATATCGATGACAAAGGCTGCGTAATTAAACCGGATTCTCCTAACGGATACAAGTTTGAGCAGTTTGTATTTGATGTATTTCCAAGGGCGGGTGGAGTGGCTGCACTTGCGGTAAAACGTGAAGAAGAGTTTGCTCCGGTCAAAAATAGAACGGGTGTAGACAGTATGGTAAGTGCTCGGGAAATGGTCATGAATCTCTATAAACAAACTGGTGATGATATATTAATATAGATGGTTACCTACAGATTTTAGTGGCTTCGAAAAAAGACAATCCAAATCAAAAGGTATTTTTATGTTAATCAGGAAATGTGTAATGGGTAAATGGTTATGCGCTATGGGGATGGCTGTTTGTTTAAGTTTATCATCCTGTTTGCTTAATACTCCAGATCATACCGAGACCGTTACGTTGTCTGACAGGGTGAGTGAACTGGTCAATAATCTTATGCCAAAAGTAGAAGAATACCGCGGCCATAGTTTTACGAGGCCGGTACTGGCCAGAACTATTTCTCTTGAAGAATACCAGGCTAATACGTTAGATGGTTCACAGGGTGACACTCAGGATACGTCTGATCTGTTTTTCAACCGTGAGTTTTTCCAGTTGGGGTTTACCCGGGACAGTAATTATAATATTGAGGAAGAAGCTGAAGAGTTTTATAGCACCTCTGTTGCGGGGTATTATGCGCCCGGGACCGATACATTCGTGGTGATTATTGGGGCAAATGAGCCAACCTCTGAAGAGTGGGAACGATTTAGTTCAATTGCTTTTCACGAACTTGTACATGCCTTGCAGGACCAGGTATTGGATCCATTTTCCGATATAGCCTCCTCAGTTCAAAACGCAGAAACTCAACTTGATTTTTTATTAGCCCGGCGTATGTTGATTGAAGGTGATGCAGAATTTAATCAGGCCAGGTATGATGGTGTACTGGAAGACGTGCTGCAGCAAAAAGAGATGGCTTTGACTCTTGAATTTTTAGCTGGTCTGGAGGACTTTCAAAAAAGTTTTTATCTGCCATATCAATTCTGGGTACCCTATCTCATCGGCCCATCTTTTGTTAACAGTCTTTACCTGGAAGACAATGATTGGGGGGCTGTTGATTCTTTATTTTCTGATACCCGTCTTTCCACAGCAGAAGTCATTACCGGAGAAAAAGTGACTTATCGTCAGTTTCCAGCCGATAAACTTCGCTCCCTTCTTCAGGAGGATAGTGCGGTTTATTATGATGATGTAAACCTGGGAGTAATAAATATATTCAGTCTCCTCAATCAGCGAATTTCCCAAGAGATGGCCATGGAGGCTATTGGCTGGAATGGAGACCATTTGCTTTTTGTAAACAATAGTCTTACTTCTGATGGACGTTTTGTTTGGTGTCTTTCGTTTACTAGCGAATCCTGGGCCGATACGCTGTATTCACTGCTGGAACAACATCTGTTAGGAAGAGTTTCGTCTCATTCCTGGACTAAAATCGGGGTGGATTCCACTGATGCTGACGGTCTTTTTTATCGAAATTATTCTAATACTATGTCCAAAGCTTCTTTGGTTAAAAATAGAACAGAAATTTATTGGTTCGAAAATGTGGAAGATATGATGGTAGAGCTTATTGCTGCTTTGCGTGAAAATAACCTGACTGTGCTGTCAAAAAAAGCTGTAACTCACAGGAACAAGAGTGGTTTTAATCGCCTTCGGCATGACATTATTTATTCACCCATTTTGAACAATAAATGAGTTAGATACTCGAGAGTAAGGAGTTCTCTAAATCCTGTCATTCCGGCTTGTCCGGAATCTGCTGGTTGGGTAAAATTCTTGAAAAAGTTTGATTCCGGACAAGCCCATACGCATCAACTTAAGGAAACCTGTTCCCTGATCCAGTCATTCCAGCTTGTCTGGAATCAAGAGCTGTAAAGAATTGCTTTGTTGTAAGTGTCCATATATTCATAGATTAGCTTCTTAAGATTGTTGGTAGTATCAACAT
>JADFYW010000282.1 GCA_015232855.1 Fibrobacteria bacterium | reverse complement strand
AGACTATTCCCATGGTAATCGGAAGTCTTTCATAGCATTTTGTCGGGTGCTGATGATAAACTCTTTCTTTTGTGATTTCTTTAATTTTTCTGGTCTTGGAAATAATCCAAAATTAAGGTTCATAGGCTGGAATTGTTCATTAGGCAGTGTAAGAAACTTTGTAAGGGCACCCAAACAACTTTCAGAAGGCCAGGAAAAATCTTTGATATTTGTCATATCGTTATATACCATGGTAGCCGCAAAGAGTCCTGTAGCAACCGCTTCAGTGTAACCCTCTGCACCGGTTAACTGGCCGGCAAAAAACCACCGGGTACCGGGTAAACCAAGCTTATTGTCTAATACTGATGGTGAATCAATAAAAGTATTACGGTGCATTGCTCCATATCGGGCGAAAGTTGCATTTCTTAAAGCAGGGATGAGTTGGAATATTTCTTTTTGGGTATGCTGTTTTAGCCTTGTTTGACAACCGACCAGATTATAGAGTGTCTTTTCTCTGTTTTCAGCCCTGAGCTGGAGTACCGCATATGGCTTTTCTCCGGTTGTGGGATGCATAAGCCCCACGGGTCGCATAGGTCCAAAACTCAATGTCTGCGGTCCCCGTCTGGCAAGTTCTTCGATTGGTAAGCAACCTTCAAAAAGCTCTTTTTTCTCAAAAGGTTTTTCTTCTATCGTATCAGCTTTTGTTAATGCATCAACGAATAGATGATAGGTATGTTCATCCAATGGGCAATTAATAAAGTCTTCGGTGTCACCTTTTTCCCAACGGTTTTTATAATATGCATGGGAAAAATCTATAGAATCGGTATCGACTACAGGTGAAATCGAGTCAAAGAAAGCGAGTGACTTTTTCCCAATTTTGTCCATAAGCCAGTGGCTTAAGGTAGGGGAGGTGAGAGGACCTGTAGCAATGATGGTGTAGGTTTGAGAATCAAGATTTGATTTTTCTTCTCTTACTAATTGAATATTGGGGTTTGATGAAATCGCATTTTCAACTAATTCAGAAAATTTGACTCTATCTACAGCCAGGCTCTCACCTGCTCGAATGCTACATTTTTGAGCAAGTTTAAGGAGTTTACTTCCAACTTCTAAAAGTTCATGTTTAAATAGACCATGAGCCGAAGTAAGAGCGTTACCTTTAAAAGAATTTGAACAGACCAGCTCTGCTAATCCTCCTGTTTTATGTGCAGGAGTCATCACGTCTGGTCTCATTTCAAACAATTGGACATTAATACCGGCAGAGGCAAGCTGAAGTGCTGCTTCAGAACCTGCAAGTCCTCCACCTATAACTTGTACTGTTGCTGTGGACATATAATTTTCAACGGGAGAAATGATGAGTAAATATTAAAATTTTAAAAAACAAAGCCCTTCTACTATGTAAAAAGGCTGAGCTAAGAAAAGCAAAAACTAATTAGGGGTCAAGCAAGTGTTTTTGACAAATATTCGTCAATAGCAGTATCATATGCGGCGGTATGCTTGAAAGCCTGTACTGCGAGATGCTTACGCGTCTCCAGTGTGGTCTCTCCTTTATCTTTAAGCTCTGTGAGGACACGTTCATAATCTTCGGGACGTACAACAATACTGACATGGACATAGTTCTTCGCAGAAGCACGTACCATGGTTGGTCCGCCTATATCGATATTTTCTATTGCATCTTCCAGAGTTACATCAGGATTTGAAATTGTCTGAACAAAGGGATAGAGATTAACAACAACGATATCTATCGGGTTAATATTTTGTTCTTTAAGTTCCTTTTGGTGAGATTCAAGTTCTCTACGTGCCAGGATGCCACCATGAATCTTTGGATGAAGGGTTTTTACCCGTCCATCAAGAATTTCCGGGGAACCAGTGTAATCAGAGACCTTAGTTACGGCAATCCCTTTTTCTTTTAAAGCACGAAGTGTACCACCTGTACTGAGAATCTGGTATCCAGCATCTACGAGACCCTGGGCGAGTTCTTCTATCCCAGTCTTGTCAGATACACTTATTATCGCTGTTTTACTCATTCAAAATCCTTTCCGATTAACTGCTTATATGCTTCTTTATATTTATCCAGGGACTTTTCGACTATTTCGTCAGGAAGAGATGGGCCCGGATAGGTCTTGTCCCAGTCTAATCCGGAAAGATAATTACGGAGATACTGTTTATCATAACTTGGTTGTTCTTGCCCTACTTTATATTCCGAAGCAGGCCAGAAACGGGATGAATCCGGAGTAAGGATTTCGTCGATGAGAATGATTTTACCGTCTACTTCACCAAATTCAAATTTGGTGTCTGCAATGATAACATCTTTGGTGAGAGCGTATTCACGTGCTTGTGAGTACAAATCCAATGTCATATTCTTTAAGGTATTACCAGTTTCATCACCAGCAACTTCACACATTCTTTCGTAGCTTACATTTTCATCATGCCCTGTGTCATTTTTGAGAGAAGGTGTGAAAAGAGGTGGTTCCAATTTTGAAGCCATTTGGAGGCCTTCAGGAAGCTTATGTCCACAAATAGTTCCCGTTTTTTGATAGTCTTCCCATCCTGAACCAACCAGGTATCCGCGGGCAACACATTCAATATCAATACGTTTTGCTTTTTTTACCAGCATGGAACGACCCTGCAGATAACTTTTATGTTTGTGTAAAGATTCCGGATATTCATCAACGTTACTGGAGATGATATGATTTGGCATATCAAATTTGTTAAACCAGAACAGAGAAATTTGAGTTAGTATTTCGCCTTTTCTTGGAATAAGGCATGGTAATACCACGTCATAAGCTGAGATCCTGTCTGAAGCTACAATAAGCAGCTTATCATCAAGATCATATACATCTCTAACTTTACCTTTATTAAACAGAGGAAATTCAGTGATTTCCGGAACGGTTGTAGTTGCTGTCATGGGCTAGTCCTCTAAGGTTGTTGTAAATAAATGATTCAAAAAGATAGCGTATCAAAATCTGAGTGTCAATCGGTTTAGCACGGCACTGTGTCAGTCTATGATTCCATTTTGGTTATAGGGGAGTTCTGTTCAAAACCCACTGAGCTTCTTTCGAAATAATCAGCTTTAAGTTTCAGTTTTTCGGCTTCAGATAACAGGAAGTTTTCTCTTCCGTGGCGTTTCATATAGCTGGCTAATGTTGACATCAAAACGCCTGCACACACAGAAACGTTCATGCTCTCTGTAAATCCAAATTGAGGAATTCGGAATTGTACATCTGCAGCTTTTAATGTTTCCGGATGATTACCAAGAGACTCTGAGCCGAGATAAAAGGCTGTAGGTTTACTCAGATCCATTTCATCAAGAGGCACACCTTTCTGGGAAGAGGCTACCGCTATTTGGTAACCTGATTTCCTTAGATGATTCATACAATCTAACCGCAAGGAATGTTTAAAAATATTAAGCCATTTTATACTTCCACAAAGTATGGACTTTGAGACATTATAAGGATTAACTTCTTCAATGATATGGACATCCTGAAGTCCAAATATTTCGGAAGTTCTAATAACTGCACTAATATTATGAGGGTCTTTTAGGTCTTCCATGACCATAGTAAAATGTCTGGTTCTTTGATTTATTACTTCTTCCAGTCTTTTACGCCTTGCGTCTGTTAGCCGCCAGCTG
>JADFYW010000281.1 GCA_015232855.1 Fibrobacteria bacterium | reverse complement strand
CATCCACCCATCAGGTGGGTTGATCCAGACCTCGTTTGGAGGCCCCAAGATTGTGGGTCGCTTGTTCACAAATCTTTCTGGATTCTTTTGAAATGCCAGTTCCATAACAGCCTGACGCTACACGATGACCTCTTCAACACTGCCATAATGCACCATAGCCGGATAAGTTCATTCCACGCTTCACGATGATAAGGGTTATTTTTAACTGTTTTTTTTAAATAGTCAATCTTCTGTTTGGGAAGTCCTTCTGTTAAAGCCTTGTTATAATAGCTGTGGGCTAAATCTTCCCTTTGCCTGGCTTTTTCATAAACATCTTTTGCGTGCTGCTTACGTCTATTTTTCTCTTGAGTTAATAGCTTTGAAGACCTGCTTTGCATGGATTTCGTTTTATCATTTTTTGAGCTTATCTTTTTATCTCGGGATACCATCCCCACCCAAAAAATCCCACCACATAGTAATAGAATTATTGAAAGGGTTACAATCTGTTGAACACGACGCTTTTTAAGTGATTTAACGCTTTTTGTAATATTCGTTTTTGTACCGATACTTTTTGCCGGGATGGAAATTTCTTCAGTGTGTCTTGCTTTTAATGTTGGTGTAATAGTGGGCTCGTCTTTTTTTAATTTCTCCGCCATTGCATCTAATGTGCGTTCATTTGGTTTAGGAACATCTTCTGGCTTTGTAATTTTTGGACGAACGGCTCTTGTTTCGAGATACTGCAGTTTACAGCTGCAACCAAGTGCTTCAAGATTAGCTTTAATAGTTTCCAGTTTTTGATGATCTTGAATGTCCGGCAACATCCAGGGAAGAGAGTGCATTTGATTCCGGATAACCCCTGCGGTAAGGTTGGGTATAGAGGCCAAAATACGGGTAATATGGGTGACCTTTTTAAGATCTTCCAGTTTAGTAATAATCAGACGTTCACCCATATACTCAATAAAGAATAAAAATGAATAGAAGGCAATTTTGTGAGTATTAAACATGCAAAAATACTAAGCAACTATTCCTCCCCTTAATCTCCTTTTAAGTCCCCCCTTCCTTTATTACTTTTCCTTGCATGAAAGTTTTAATTATTGGCAGTGGTGGAAGAGAGCATTCCATCGGCAGAAAAGTCGCTCAATCTCCTAAATCCCCTGAACTGATCTTCGCTCCGGGTAATCCCGGTATGGCTTGTCTGGGAACCTGTTTTCCCGTTAGTGCAGAAGACCCCGATGCCCTTCTAGACCTTGCAAAAAGAGAAATGGTTGATTTAACCATTGTTGGTCCTGAAGTGTCACTTGTACTTGGAATTGTTGATAAATTCGAATCTGAAGGCCTTAAAATATTTGGACCAAATGCAGCGGCCGCCAGACTTGAAGGGAGTAAGGCTTTTTCAAAAGATTTTATGGCCAAATACCATATCCCTACCGCTGACTTTCAGAATTTTACGGAATTGGAACCAGCTCTTTCTTACCTGAAAGACGTAGGTGCTCCCATTGTTATTAAAGCCAGTGGTCTTGCTGCTGGTAAAGGCGCCATTGTCTGCATGGATATGGAAACTGCAGTCAAGGCCGTTACCGATATGCTTGGGCCTGAATCAGTGTTTGGTGAAAGCGGAAAAGAAGTTGTAATTGAAGAATGTATGGTTGGTGAAGAAGCCTCAATTCTTGCTGTATGTGATGGCAATGATTATGTGTTATTATCCTCATCTCAGGATCACAAAAGGGTAAATGATAATGATGAAGGATTGAATACGGGTGGAATGGGTGCTTACTCCCCTGCCCCGGTTGTAACTTCTGAACTGCTGTCTAAAGTTGAAGAAGAGATTATTAAGCCCACCCTTGAAGGAATGAAACAAGAAGGCTGCCCATATAAGGGAGTTCTCTATGCAGGCATTATGGATACTGAAACAGGCCCGCGTGTTGTTGAATACAATTGCAGACTCGGTGACCCTGAAGCGCAAGTTGTTCTTCCAATGTATAAGGGTGACATTCTTGACTTAGTTGAAGCCTCAATTTCTGGTCAACTTAGTGATTTTGAAACGAAGGCACCTGAAGGCAATGCCTGTATCGTTGTAATGGCAGCTGGTGGATATCCCGGCAGTTATAAAAAGGATGTGGTTATTGAAGGACTGGATTCTTCGGATATGCCTGCAAATGCTCATGTAATCCATGCTGGCACTACAGAAAAAGAAGGGAAAATTGTTACTTCCGGAGGACGTGTGCTCGGGCTCGTTGGCCAGGGGGCATCCCTTAAAGAAGCTATTGATACCGCCTATCAGGCAGTATCCTGTATTTCGTTTACAAATGCCCATTATCGCAAAGATATTGGCAAAAAAGGTTTATCAAGACTGGAGGCAAAATGAACAGCTCATCCCCTATTGTCGGGATAATTTCAGGCAGTGCATCTGACAAAGATATTGTTGATAAAATTACCGGAATACTGGATAGTTTTTCTCTATCCTGGGAATACAATGTATTTTCGGCCCATCGCACACCTAAAAAATGCGCTTCTTATGTTTCATCTGCAGAAGAACGTGGAATTAAGGTCCTCATTGGTGTAGCAGGTTTGGCTGCAGCTCTTCCTGGTGTTATGGCAGCTCATACTATTTTACCCGTAATTGGAGTGCCTGGTTCAGGTGGTCCTTTAAATGGAGAAGACGCATTGCACAGTATTGTCCAAATGCCTCCGGGTATTCCTGTTGCTACCGTTGGTATTGGGAATGGGAAAAATGCAGGATATCTTGCTGCTCATATCATTGCCCTTACTTCTCCGGAAACTCGCGAGAAACTGATTGAATACCGTAAAAGTCTTGGAGACGATTGAAGCCTTATGCCACTTATATTATCTGTTGCAGCAGCAGCGGCGGTTGACGAAACCGTAAGCAGTATTGAACAAGGGCACATTGTTGTCTACCCAACTGATACCATTTATGGATTGGGTTGTGATGCTTTAAACCAGGAAACAGTAGAGCGAATAAAAGCAATAAAAGGCAGAGACGGTGAAAAGCCTTTTATTTTACTGGCCAGTTCGATAGAAGAATTAGTAAATTATTTTATCATAGAAAATATGGAAAACATGTTGAAAAAAATATGGCCAGGACCATTCACGGTTTTATTGCAACCTCTCCCCGATTTTCCGGCCTACCTCGCAGGTCCAAATGGGAAAGTTGCGGTACGTATTCCTGGAGACACCTTTTTAGAGGCTTTGTTTTTGAAATGGAAGGGCTTATTGATTTCCACCTCGGCTAACTTGTCCCATAAACCATATAAACATGAATGGGGCTTTATCAAAAATAATTTTTTCAATCATGCCGACTTGTTAATACACAGGGCTCCCTATCCTGTTTCCAAACCATCCGCAGTAATTGATTATGATGACGGGGAGTGGAAAGTTCTCAGAGAAGGTCCTCAAAAATTCCCGTTAGAATAAAGATATTTCTTCAAGAGCTTAATTAAAATCGACTATGAAAATTGAGTGCCTGAAATTCTTAGTATCATTAATTTTGCTCTCTTTTTTAGGAGTTCTTTCTTCGTCTGATGCCTATGCCGGCAAAAAAATTAAATTTCTCGGCCCAAGTCAGCAGGATGTTCAAGACTCAATAAGTCTTCGTAATATTGAACAAAAATCATTTTC
>JADFYW010000280.1 GCA_015232855.1 Fibrobacteria bacterium | reverse complement strand
CGAAGCATAAAAATACAGACCTTGAGGCTCTGAAGGTGGCTATTCGAGCGAAACTGGAAAAACTGGTTCGCCTGAATAGAACGCGAACTGATTTTACAGAGAAGTTCGAGGAGCTCATTGAAAGCTATAATGCCGGCAGCAGGAGTATTGAGGAATTGTTTGAGGAGTTGATGCGACTGTCGAACAGTCTGGATGAAGAACAGGAACGCCATGTTCGTGAGAATATGAGCGAGGAAGAATTGGTTATTTTTGATATACTTACCAGGCCGGCTCCGGAATTAACTGAAGCGGAACGGAAAGAAGTAAAGAAGGTTGCCCGGGAACTGTTGGAAAAGCTTAAGGCCCTGCTTGTCCTTAACTGGCGACAAAAATCGACAGCGCGCTCGAAACTAAAGCTGCTTATAGAAGATACACTTGATTTGGGTTTGCCACGAGCGTATAGCCCTGAGATGTATAATCAGAAATGCTCAGCAGTTTTTGAGCATGTGTATGAGAGTTATCCTGAACGGGGTACAGGGGTGTATTCGGATGTGGCGTAAATATTGGACCTGCTTTTCAAATTAAAGGATTTAAAATGTCTATTATAGGTGCAATTGTATCTTATAAAGGTGGGATTACAGGTAGTGATGGTAGAAAACACACATCCGCAGTAATAAATGGGGATATTATCGTTAAACCATCTGAAGTTGAAACCGATGAGTTTGATAAAACATTTCGGATTACAAATAACCTAATAGGAGCTTTTTGTGGGCTCCTTTTTTTTAATAAAAAAAACATTTCTGAACATATTGCGGATATTCATTCTAGAGTTATAAGTTACAATAAAAATTTTAAAGATGTAGTTCAAAGAATTGCGGATGAATTAAATGATATGGTAAATAAGATTCCCGATAGTGAGGTTATGCCCCAATATAGGAAAGTTGATATTCTTATTGTTGGTATAATTTCTAAAGGTAAAATGGGAGCCGCTAAAATTAGATTACCGTTTTCTGATGAAAATAATATTCAACCTCAAATACGAAAGATTACAAAGAAAAGTGGGAATCAGTACTTTTTATTTGGCGATGACGATGCACAGAAGCACGCAAAGAAAATATTAGATGTTAACAATGCAAAAAATAATGATATATGTTTCATGAAAACACTATTACGAAAAGCATTAGAAAATGGAATAAAAAACTCAGGAATATCGCCCTTTAGTAGTAATGCTTCGTGTGGTGGAAAAGTTTTTTGGAAGCAAACAATTTAAACAGTTTCCTTTACTTGAATTAATATACAACAGTTCAGCATTTAATAGCCTTTATTTGTTATTTCTTTTTCTTTTCTGGTATTACCATATCAGTAAGCAATACTGAATTATAACCAGAATAAAAGGAGAAACTATGCAAATAACCATTAATTATTCCGAAAACCTCCCTGGCGAACAATATAAAACCAAACGCTGGGCCGCAGAACTATCACAGCAAATACCGGATAATGCTGATGTTAATTCAGCGACTCGAACCTTATTTGAGGTAGCCAAGTCAGCAGTTCGTGCCGAAGTAGAAAGAGCAAAAGGTGACCAGGCCTTTACTGGTATTTCAAACAATCCTCATTCGACACCTGGCAACTTCAGCCAGACCAACAATGGAACCAAACCTGCTTCAGAGAAGCAAATCCGTTTCCTTTTCCGGCTTGCAAAGAATGCGGGCTTATCCAATGAGCAGGTCTCAGCACTTCCGCAACAGTATTTCGGGAAAGCTGTACTGCAACAGCTCAGTTCACATGAAGCGAGTCAGCTGATAACTCAGTTCAATGGAGAACAGCGAAAAGCAGCATAATTTAAAACAAACACAAATACCAAATAGCCCTGGTGGATTTTTGTCTGCCGGGGCTTTTTGCATTTAAGGAGAACCAAATTATGAAGACTATAAATGTTAGCAGTTTATCGTACTCTACCGTTAAGCAGTTCACCGAAGGATGTACTGAACAAGTCTTTCTTGACAAGGTTGACCGCTGCCCTAAAATAGGCACTTCAGCGGCAGCTTTAATGGGAAGTGCATTTCACTCTGTATCAGAGAGTTATTACCGGGCATTACTGCTTGGCCACCAGCTGGATGCAGAAGTCCTGTTCAGGGTCTTTGAAGCCCGATGGAACCTGGCTAATCAGGACGAAATCATTTACGGTGCTAAACATACCCAGGAATCAATCTTTGAACAGGCAAAACAGTTAATTGAATTACTGCTTGAAGCTGAACAGCCAAAAGAAATCCTGGCTATTGAGAAGCCCGTGCAATTCCAACTGACGGATGACTTGAAGATTATCGGGAAAGCCGATTTGATTTATCGGGATAAGGATGGACGACTTACCATTTCAGATGTGAAGACATCAGCATCTGCCTACTCGGATACAGACCTATACAATGTTGCAGAACAGACGTATACATATAGTCTGTTCTTTTCAGAACCAGTAAAACAGAAACTTCAGCTGTTCATTAAAACCAAAACGCCCCGCTATGAAGAGATAGAACTGAATTCTGATGACATCAACTTTTCCGACTGGAAGGAAAAATTCATACAGACAAAACATGGACTTGAAAACGGCATCCGTTATAAGGTCCATTCATGGCAGTGCAAGACTTGTGGCTTCAGTTATATCTGCCAGCAGAAATGCAATGAAACCCTTAACCGAAAGGCTGCTTGACATGAAATGCAATGGATGTAAAACCAAAAAATTTTATAAAACTTCACCAGACAATATTATTGATGCCCGGGACTGTTTTGTCCGGCATTTGCCGGGGGAGACTATGTATCCGAAAAATGAAGGATGCCTTCTGGAATTCACTAAAAATGGGACTGTACTCAATATCGAAACAAACTTTAAACCTGCAGCTTAGAAAGGAGATTGCGACTATGCTGAAATGTATAATCTGCGGCCATGAAGAAGAAACAGAGCTTGTAACCCATATCAACCTGGAACATTCTCAAGGAGGACTTCTTTCATACCAGATGTTCTTTCCGTTCGCTCGTGTTGTATGTCGTTCGTTATTTAATGCGATTAAAACCGCTGTAAATGACGGCCTGATAGACAGCTCTGTTCCCGGAATTAAGGATATCGCACATTCTGATATGGTGGCTATCACGCGGATGTCAGAATCACAGAAGCCTATCCGTTCAGAAATAACCGTAACGGAGGATTAACCATATGCTGAAAAGCATCATTCAACAAAACTGGAATTATCCGGTGATATTACGCTGGCTGATTCCTTCACCATTTAAAAAGGAGGTCATACAATGAACCTTTCAACAATAACAAAAATTCTCACGCTTGCAGCGATTGGCCTGCAGGGGTTCTCAGTAATTAATAATTGGAACAATGGCCAGACAGAAGCCTAGTTTGCAGGAAGTTGCAACACTGATTTATTCGTCTGCTATACTTGTGGGTACAATCGCCATACTGGATAAAATGTACAATGCCAAAACAAATCCACATGAGTTTGAAACTCTTGTACGTTCTTTGGTAAACATCCTGGCAGAACGCAGAAATATCGGCTTTGACCAGCCGTCGTATTATGATGATTACGATAATCAGCCATTCCAATAACCACGGGAGCCAGGCAAGGCACCCAGACCGGTAGCAGACCAAACTGTCGGCTTCACAGGTCGTTCGGGAATTAATAGTCCCGGGCGACCTTTTTCATGCCCCCTAAAAATACACACAATAAAGGAACAATATGAA
>JADFYW010000027.1 GCA_015232855.1 Fibrobacteria bacterium | reverse complement strand
TATACCCGGGAAAGGCATATTGTAGTGGACGTAACCATTGACCAGGAATATACCCTTGAACTGTATAGTTTTTTAGGTGCTTTGCTTGATAGAAAGTGGGCCAGTCGTATTCGATGCCCAAGGATATGCCGGTGTCTGGCATCTTGAAAACGCGCTTTCTTTACCTGATGGAAGTAATGCCGGCAACCAGGCTTCTGCTCAAAATATGACTTCGGAAAATACTACAACAGGAAACATTGGTAACGCCCTCAACTTCAATGGAATTGATCAGAATCTTACAACCACAAAACAATATGATGACCCTGGAGCATTCTCTTTCTCCCTCTGGTTTAAAACTGATTCGGCGGGCGGTAAACTCATTGCCTTTGAAAAAGACTCCCTGGAATATGTCTTCTACAACAATGACCGACTAATCTATATGGACGATTCCGGTCATCTCCATTTCGGAGTTTTCCCACCCACTCCCGATTCACTTTCTGCTGAAGACTCACTTCTTATAGGTCCTCCGGATTCTATTGGAAAAAGCCCGGGGATTCGTAGAATAATTTCATCACCTGAAAGGTATGATGATGGGAACTGGCACCAGTTGGTTGCAACACTCTCCCCTTTTTATGGCCAAAGCCTCTATATCGATGGTAAGCTAATTTCCATAAATACAGCAGTAAAAGAAGCTGAACATATTTCCGGGTTTTGGAAGATTGGCGGTGGCTTTATGACCGGTTGGAACAATTGGCCATCCAATTCTTATTTCAAAGGTTCGCTTGATGAGGTGCAAATTCTCCACAAAGCTGTTTCAGAAACCTGGGTTCGTCTTAGTTACGAAAATCAAAAAATAGGTTCATCGCTCATCAGCTTTAAAGAATAGAATTGTATTAAGCTTAGTTGTTATAGCAAAGAAGGAATAAGTCAGTATTTTGTGAGGCAAAAAGCAGGAACATAGATAATGGTTAAGAAACTAATGATGTTGAATTGGGAATCGGTAATCAGTTGGTAGATATCAGAAAAGAAACACCGGCCTCACTTCTCGATACGGCCCGTTGGGTCTACTCAAAGTGAGGGGAACAGACACTTTACAATAATTAAAAGTTGAGGTAAACATGAAATTAAAACAAACTATTCTGGCTGGCATTGTATTAGCCATGTTGGTTACCATTATACAATCAGCCACTCCTACCAGGGGTATGGTGATGGCGGATATTGATGGATTACAATTACTCACAAGTAAAGAACCGCCATCGGATGAACGCTGGACTTTTGAAGAATTAATTGCAAATGGATTAAACGGCGTTCATTTTAGAACCTGGACGTTTGGTAAACAATATTACAGTCAGGCCGAGTGGGTTCATGAAGCTCATGAATACGGGCTGTGGGTTGCCGGCGGGGGCTTTCAAAAAGAGGATGCCCTGGCCCATACCGCTCAATTGGGGGTGGATTTTGTTCAAATTGATGAACCTTTCTATTATGGCTTTTGTGATACTAAGCCAAATCACGATGATGTTGTATTCAGTAACGCAATTTACAACAGGGAAAAGGCCGCTGTTAAAAAGGCGCATCCTACAGGTGACTGTCCCCTGGTAATTTCAGATGTGGATTGTTTCGCGTCTCATTGGAACTGGACGGGTGTAGATGGCGTATTTAATGAGGTGTACATCGATCTTTGGTATCCCAAAATTGATGAAGTCGTAAGTTATACCAACGCTCATCCGGGAACCTTTAATGGAATGTGGGTATGGACTATACAGGGAACTACCGCTTCACCGGAAGATATTGCTCATGGAGGTGGAGGGTATAATGGGTCCTCTACATCTTTTCCAGACAGCAAAATTGATCTTTGGTTCACGGATTCCTGGAATAAAACCAAAAATGTGATACTCTTTATTTGGAATAAGAAGGCAAAAGGCGTAGCATATGATTGGGGAACCAACTGGGTACAACGGGCTGCAACAATAAAACGGGTTACGGGGCTCGGTGAAACGATTCCTGTATGGAAAAATTTCAGTCCCGGCAGCAGCGTAAACAAATCCGCACCCGATTGTAAGGTGCAGGTCCAGGGAACCTTTGTGGGTCTGGATCCAACATGGATTGAGTGTTATTATGCGGTTGACCCCGTTATTACCCCAAATACAAAATGGATCAAACATGAGGATGTAAGCGCAACGGGTGCTAAAGGCACAAAGGAGTGGGTAACCATTACTGCTAATCGTGTTCCATTTAACTCAGTAGGCAGCACGAATAATAAAATCATGTTTAAAATAAAGGATGTTTATCCGTATAAATACCATCGAAATCCGAGAATCTGGAAAAAGGAATTTAAGGTAAATATTGCTGCACTGGATTGGTCAAATCTTAAAGACGATGGCGTGGTCACCAGTCTTCCTGCCAATCTTACTGTTAACATTAAGGATGTTACCGGTCTCGATCTGGCATCGGTGGTATGTGAATATACAACCGATGGTGGTAGTACCTGGAACATCCATCCTGCGGAAGCTTCTCAGGGCATGAACGAACAGGGACAACATATTGTAACTATTGATAGTATTCCTTTTGCTGATGTTAAGGCAAAATTAAATAAAATAAGGTTTAGTATTTTAGCAGGTAGTGATACCCTAAAAAGCTCAGATTATGCGGTTAAGGTTGATTTACCTCCTGTTGCTGAGCATTTAACGGTTTCCAGGACTGGTGATAATCTTGATATAACCGTAAAGGCTCATGATAAAAATGGTTTGGTAATTGGAGCTCAGCCAGCTTCTCTTAGAGAAGAAACACTGCTTCTTATGCACCTGGATGGCGACTTAACCAATATTGCAGGGAATGATTTTAAGGGCAGTGCAATCAATGGGCCAACCTATGTGGACGCTACCTGGTCTCCTAATGCCGGTAAAGCCCTTAAGTTTGACGGGGTTGATGATTATGTTAATATGGGGTTTAACCAGCTTGGCCGATCAAAGCTTTTTACCCTTTCTGCCTGGGTTAAAGCTGAAAATACTCAACCCGCTATTTCCTTTGGCGAGAATGAAGCTTATCAAACCCTGTTTGTCCGTTTTAATACTGGAAATATTAGTATAAATAGCTGGGACATGAGTAGAAAAGGCTATAACATGGCTACGCCCGCAGGCTCATTTTCACATAACGAATGGCACCATTTTGTTTTTACCTGGGATGGCAAGTATGCAAATGTATATGTAGACGGGAAACTCCAGATGTCCAAAGATTGGACCGGTTTTAACATGTGGCGTTCTCAGCCTTTAAGTCTTGGTAAAGTGATTAACCGTCAGTGGTTTTTTAAGGGACAACTGGATGACGTTCAATTTATCAGCCGGGTTCTTGGTGAAAATGAAGTGGCTGCTGAGTATAATTCAGGAGCATTCCGTTATTCTGGAGATGGTGGTATAAGCTGGAGCGACTGGGAAATGGGAACTATCGAAGACAGTTCCGGTGGTGTAACCACTTTTAAATTAACGGGCGCGGCCATAAGCCAAAAGCCGGATTCTTTTAACATCATTCAGTTTGCAGCAAGAGATATGAATGGAGATGCCGGTCTGCGTGAATTTTATCTGTTGGAAGATGATGCTGTTTCTGTTGAGAAAACAATAAGTGATGGAATTAATGTCAGTCTATATCCAAATCCTTTTCGGGATAAGATTAAATTTGATTTTAATCTTCAAATAGCGAAATCGGTAAAACTTGATATCTATGGTGTCGACGGTAAGATGGTACGTTCTTATCGCTCTGGCCTGTTGAGAAAGGGGCCGCATTCATTGCAATGGGACGGCAGAGACAGTAAAGGTCAGGAATTACATGCGGGACAATATTTTGCCCGAATAAAGATTGGTGGAGAAGTTATGGTTAAGAAATTGATGATGCTTAAATAGTAATCAGTATTCAGTTGTCAGTAATCAGATAAGTAGTGCGCTTCGCGATATTTATACAAAATGGCGAAGCCACTAAAAAACTGACAACTGATAACTCGCTACTGACAACTTTTAAAGGTTCAAAGCTTATCATTCTTAAAAACCAGGATTATTTCAAATGTTTAAACAACTAACACATGCACTAATAGTAACACTATTCATTATTGTTCTATTAGTCATAAATACTCAGGCGGGCATTCTTGACAAGTTTTCCGCTGGTATCCATAACCACAAAGGGACCATAACACCTATTCGTCTTTTGATCCCTGCAAATTATGATTCTACCAAAAAGTATCCACTACTTCTCCATTTACATGGTGCGGGATGGCGTGGAAATGATAACATTTCCCAAATTAAAGATGATCCCGGTATTCATTATTTTTCTGCTGATTCAAATCAGGCAAAGTATCCAGCTTTTATTCTTGCTCCACAACTCCCCAGCGATCAGGCCTGGGTAGATTATAATTATTGGGAAGAAAATTATGTACAGGACAATGTTCCGAAATCCAATGAACTCGCTGCCGTTGAGTTTATTTTAGATTCTCTTATCCATACATATTCTATAGATACAAACCGATTATATGCCTACGGTGAATCAATGGGCGGTTTTGGAACCTGGGACATGGTAACCCGAAACCCCAACAAGTTTGCTGCGACTATTGCTGTTGTCGGTACCGGTGACCCTTCCAAAATGCATTTGATTAAACATATGGGTATTTGGGGCCTGCATGGAAACGGTGATGAAGTTTTACCAGTATCCGGAACACGCAAGATGATGAATACTCTGAATTCATTAGTTGGCGATGTTCTCTTTACAAATTGTAATGCGGGGGATTGTACAGGTATCCCGGTGAATAAGGTATCATCCCTTATACAATCAGAACATCCACCTCGCCACATCTATTCAGAATTTCAGGGTGTATTACATATCCTCTGGGCCACATACCCTCATGAATTTGAAGGTATGAACGACTGGCTATTCAGTTTTTCAAAACCAGTCATTCAACCAAATCTTAAACATGTGGATGTACTGGATACAGCTGTGGCCGCAACGGCAAGCTGGACGCCCTATCAATATGGGGCTTTTTACAAAAATAGTTGCATGTATACCGATGCAACAAAATCATCTATTGAGTTTACCTTTACCGGGATACAGGTTCGCTATATTGGCGCGTTGCGAAGTGATTTTGGATATGCATCGATTTACATCGATGACATCTGGGTTAAAGATATTGACTGTTATAACTATGCTACCCTTTATCAGCAGATGCTTTTTGAAAGTGACACTCTTCAGCCAGGAGAACACAAAATAAAAATTGAAGTGAAAGGAACTAAAAATGCGGCAAGCAGCAACACCATGGTTTTAGTGGATAAATTTGAATATTTCCCGGTTCCGGATTCAGTACCCATGCTTTCCTCTTCTATCATACATTCAACTCATCATTTGCTCATAGAAAACCGGGATGTGGTAATAAACCAGAAAGGTTCTTATTCTCTAACCATCAAAAACATTCAGGGCAAAGAGGTCTTTAAAACAGTAAGAGATTTTCCCGGGCGTTTTACAATTCCTCAACATTTCCGTTCAGGAATATTTTTTCTAGAGGTAAAAGCGGCATACTCAGAGCCGAAATTTTTCAAATTTTTTACACCCTAATTCAATATTTATGCATCCGTTTTCAAAATTCACATACTGTCCCTCAAGAAGGAAATCGATTATGATGAATCGTAATATCGAACAAAACAAAAGTAAAGTAATCGTTAATAATATTTTCGTGTTTTTTTTAATGTATTTATTATCGATTATGCCCTTTAACAGCTACGCGAAAGGCACCTGGGAAGATGAAATCATCATTACTTACTGGTGCGGTCCCCCGGTCACCCTGGAAAAATACCAGGAAATTGCTGATGCTAATTTCAATGTAGCCCAGTATTCAACCGTTGATATGGGAGTCACCATGCAGGATCTTAATCTTTGTAAAAAGGTTGGTATCCAGGGTATGGTATACAGCAATTTTTATTACACCTATACCATTGCAGAGTTGGATCCCATTATTAAAAAAGTTATTGCTGAAAACAAAGACCACCCTAATCTATTTGGTTACCATTTGTCTGATGAGCCAAACGCCGAGTGGTTTGAGGAAATTGCATATTGTGCCCGGTTAATTGAGCAACAGGATCCGGACAGACTCCCCTTTGTAAATCTATTACCCTATTGGGCAAGTTCATCCCAATTGGGAACATCAACCTATGATCAATATGTAAGCAGTTTCATAGAAATTGTGAAGCCGAAAGTATTGAGTTACGATTGTTATTCTCTTTATGCAGATGGCAAAACAGATCATAATAAACATTTTAAAAATATGGAAATCATCCGCAATTACGCACTCTTAAATAACATTCCTTTTTGGAATTGTCCAATGAGTGTTGGGAGTGGAGGCGTATACCGGGAGCCAACTGAAGGAGATTTAAGATGGCAGGTATATACCACATTAGCTTATGGAGGAAAAGGACTCGAGTATTTCACTTACTGGGCAACGGAAGACTGGGGCCTGGATTATGGGAATGCCCTTGTTGATCTTGGGACTAATGAAAAAAACCATAAATGGTACTATGCTCAGAGCATTAATGGGGAAGTACAGGCACTGGCTCCGGTATTAAAAGGTTTGAAGTCAAACAAGGTGTACCACAGTGCGCCGCTTCCTTCTAATACAAAAGGATTCAACGGTACGGATTTTGTTACGGCTGTATCGGGTGGTCAGGCAGTGATTGGGGAATTATGGGATATCTGGGGCTGCAATTACATTTTTCTGGCAAACAGGGAAAATACTGCTGCAAGGACCTTTACCTTATCTCTCAACAGTACCATAAAAGGTCTTGGGAAGTTCAGCAGAACAACAGGTGACATGGCACCAGAAACACTTTCCGGCAACACCTTATCGGTAGCACTGGAAGCAGGAGGAGGAGAACTTTTTATTATTCTCACCGATAACACTCCACCTAGCGTTCCTATAAATCTCAAGGCTGATTCCAAAAGTAAGTCTGTTATAGATCTTACATGGGAAGCCTCTGTCGACGCTGAATCAGAAATCAGGTTTTATCGAATATTAAGAAATGATGTAGAAGTTGCACAAACCCGAAATTTATTCTATTCAGATTCAGGACTGAGTGAAGATGACGAATACACCTATACAGTATCTACGGTGAATGCGGAATGGCATGAGTCGGCAAAGAGCACCCCCATTTCACAAAGAGCTAATGGTGGTATAATTGCAATAAAACAAAAGTCTGCCAATACCCCGAATGGGCCGAACATTTTAACAGGCCCTGCTCATAACGGTATATTTTCAGTCATTTTTGAGAATTCTGAGTGGCATAATGGGAGCATTACTGTATTCAAAAATTCAGGTGAACTCATTTACAAGAATAAAATAAACTCAACAGTTGTACCTATAGATCTTTCCGGACAGGCCAGTGGGGTATATTTTCTCCACATGACAAACAAACACCGGTCCACAGAAAAAAAAGTAATTCTTTATTAAAACTATCGATATGTTGCCAGCTCATTTAAAAAAAAGAAAAAGAATATGTTTTTGAGATTGGTAATTCCTGCATTACTGTTTTTTCTTTGTTCTACCAATAGTCATGCAATTAAGCAATTAAAGGTAATCGGTTATAACATCGGATGCTATAACACGCTCAATTGGGAAAACTGGCAGCTTGATGAAATCTGCAAAGGAATCATGTACGAAAAAGCAGACTTGGTCGGTATGACCGAGGTGGCATTAAATTTTGGGGGAAAAGGCAGTGTAGCTAAAAACTGGGTTACCTATATAACCGATTATCTCACTGCCAACAACTACCCCATGTACGCCTACCATTTCGGAACGTTTGGGTGGGAAGGCATTTTGATGTTAAGTAAATATCCCATTACCTATTCCACCGATATCCAGATAGATGCCGGTAGTAATATGCGGACAGGGGTTATTTGTGTTGAACCAAACCCGGAAGAGCTGGTAAGCTTTTTTATGACCCATATCTGGGTGGGATCCAGTACCTCAGAACAGGTTGACCAGGTTACTAAGATAATAAACCTGGCGAAAAACTTTCCCGGCGCTAAAATTTTAACCGGAGACTTTAATTTATTACCTCTCACCGAACCCTATATAGCATTAAAAAACGATGGATGGAAGGACTCCGGAATGGATTTTTTAGGTCATGATTTAAAAACGGTAGACGAATGTTGCCATCGTCCTCCCGGAAAATTATACCAGATAGATTTTATGTGGGCCAAGGATGATAACGGGTATATCGAGACCCATGTACCCTATGATAATGCCTATTTTTTTCAGTCGGACCACTGGCCGATTGTCGCAACCATTGCCATACCTACAGGTACTGTTAGCAATCTGAATGTGAAAGTGGAACCACCAACCAGGGTCGACCTGTCCTGGGAAATGAAGGTTGATATTACAACCATTTCTCATTTTGCTATTTTTCGCGATGGGAAAAATATAGGCATAAGTGATATATCGTCTTTTTCTGATACCTCAGCCATATTCGGACAAACCTATGCTTATCGGGTAGCTACAGTAGGACAGCAAAACGATACGCTGGAAATTTCCGGTGCTGTTACCATCCCAGTTACACCCTATGGTGTTAGTAAGGTTGACGAGACAGATACCTCTGTATCAGCTTCAGCTAACTGGCTTAGCTATCAGGATCCTGCATATTACATGGAAGGCTGTTACTATTCAGCGATTGAAGAAGAAACGATTTCTTTTTCTTTTAACGGGGTAATGGCCAGCGTTATCGGTCAAATGCGGGCGGACGCGGGACATGCTTCCATATATATTGATGATGTCTGGCAGGAAGATGTAGACTGTTACAGCGAAACATCCCAATACCAGTCCGTATTATACAAAAGTAAACGCCTTACTCCGGGGGAACACACAATAAAGGTGAAGGTGAAAGGCACGAAAAACAACGCAAGTGCCGCCAGTTGGGTTATTGTGGATGCTTTTGAATATTTTCCCTGGCCGGATTCTGTGGCTGGTATACCTACATCATCAGAGTGTCCAGGAAATTTAATCTCTGTACGCAACCGTATTATCAGTATTGAAAATAGTGGAGATTACATATTTTCCATCCGGGATATCAATGGTAAAAGTACTTTTACTGGATCTGGCAGTGGATCTGGAAGGTTTGAAATACCCGATCATGTAAAACCTGGTATCTATGTTTTAGAAGTGAGTTTAAATAAAATTGTCAGAAAAATCTTAAAGTTATAATTTTTTAGTTTTGCTCTAATAATTTCCCCTGGAAGGGTTCGTGTTGGTACTGAAGAGGGGAAAGTCTTTTTTTTTCGATTCCCGGCAGAAGCGTTACACTTCCTCAACATATCCGTTCCGGAGTTTTTCTTTTTATCATAGAATCCCAATACTCAGGACCTGAAATATTCAAATATTTTTTACCGTAAATACATACTAAACACGATTCAACACAATGGCTACCTTTGCGTTGAGCTTTGTGTATTTTTTGCCCCCCAAATAAACGATGACCACTCATATCTTAAATAAGTTTCCTTAAGTTATACCTTCTTCTTAAATATCCATTTTAAAGCAATAAAAAATAAATACACCAAAAATATTGATGACCATATTTTTAACAATAGTTTAAAATCTACTTGCTTTTTGTACATTTTCAGGGTATCATTTAATCAAAACAGTTCTCAAATCCCATCAGGTAATTTTGAAGCAACAAAATACGCATCAGCCCACCTTCCCGGATATTTTCGATTATCTGGACTATCGAAAATTCATTTCTGATTGGATTGATGCCAAAAGCTCCACCGGAACCAGATATTCCAAAAGAGCAATGGCAAATGAGTTAGGGTGTGATTCAGCGTTTCTCATCCGGGTAATTCAGGGAAAAAAGTCACTTACAGACAAGTTCATTCCGGGATTAGCTGCAATCCTGCAACTAAACAAAAGCGAACTCCACTATTTAAAATTACTGTTACAATTTGATAAAACCAGGGCTTCCGTTAAGAAAAAGGAATTGCTCGATCGGTTAACCCGTCTCCGAAAGAAAAAAACAAGAATACTGGACTACCGTCATTACGAATTTTACGATAAATGGTATTATACGGTGGTACGCGAAATACTGGATTACTTCAAGTTCAAAGACGATTTTGCCACTCTTGCCAGACAACTTGAGCCACCCATAAGGGCCTATGAAGCCAAAAAAGCTATTCGGGTTTTAGAAAAGTTACAATTAATCAAAAAAGACAAATCCGGTTATTACACAAAATCAGATCCGGTCATTTCCACCGGAGAAGGATGGACCTCTGTTGCCATTGCCAACTATCAGCTGGGAAATATGGAACTGGCCAAAGCAGCCTTTGAAAAATATTCCAGTGAAGCACGGGATTTTTCTACACTGACCCTGAGTCTATCTTCTACAACCATGGTGGAAATTATTAAAAGACTCCGGCAGTTTCGTTCTGATTGCCTTGACCTGGCCAGTAAAGATGACCAGGCAAATTGCGTATATCAAATGAATTTCCAAACATTTCCCGTTTCTAAAATTAATAAAGGCCGGCAAAAATGAAAAAAGCCAGCTGCATATTTTTATATCTGAGTGCCTGCTTTATATTCTGGCATTGTTCTGAAAATATTGCCGGAGGTGGTTCCGAAACAGGCAATGGAAACACCATAGCAGGCGTTATTGTTAATGAAAATGGTGAGATTATTCAGAACGCACGCGTATCACTCTATCCGGATAATTATCAGGCCTACCAGGAAGACTCCTTACCTGAAACATGGCAAACGCTAACAGATGAACAGGGAACATATCGTTTACCAAACATCACATCAGGTTCATACAACATTGTAACACGACACCCGGATAAGCCCTTATCTTCATTACTACAGAACCTTTTGGTTAACACTACCGACCTCAACAAGCTCATTCAGGTAGACACAACAATCCTAAAAAAATCTGGTACCATTAAAGTTACCATACCTGATTCTCTAAACATTCCAGACGCCTACTTTTACATTCCCGGTACCGATGTGAGCGTACATATTGACAGTGCCGGGCTCAAGAACAAAACAATTGAACTGAACTCCGTCCCAGCAGCCATTTACCAGGACATCCGATTTTCCAAAAACCGGGAAACCGACACCACAACCACTGTTTTTGAAAATATTACTGTGTTGTCTGATAGCACCATTCATATCAGCAGATATTACCAGTGGGAATGTCATATCACAGGCACTATCAACACAAAGGCTACCGGTGCAAACATTCAAGAACATGTTACCAACTTCCCATTGTTACTTCGCCTGGATACATCCAGCAGTTTTGCTGCACATTCACTTTTTAGTTGTGCTCAACCTGATGGTTCAGATCTTCGTATCACAAACACTCATGACAAACCTTTACCCTATGAAATCGAACAGTGGAACAAAGAAAGTGGAATAGCCCACGTTTGGGTTAAACTGGATACCGTATATGGTAACAACAACACACAATCCATTCATTTATATACCGGTAACACCAATGCAACAGATCGTTCCGACGAGTCTGTTACTTTTGATTCGTCAACCCAATACGCCGGTGTCTGGCATTTCGATTCTGTTTCTTCTACCCGGGTTAATGACGCAAGTACTGCAGAAAACAATGCTATTCCCCTGGAGCAAATAGCCGGAAACTCCATTCCGGGTTTAATTGGTTCTGCACTTTATTTTAATGGAATAAATCAAAGACTTATCACCCCTAAAAGATTTGACAATCCCTCTGTATTTTCTCTTTCTCTCTGGCTAAAAACAGACATAGCAGGCGGTAGACTTATCACCTTTGAGAGAGACTCTCTTGAGTCTGTATTATACAGTAATGACCGATTAATATTTATGGGTGACTCTGGCCATCTCAATTTCGGCGTATTCCCTCCTGAACCCGATTCAATTTCATCCGAAGATTCACTTTTAATCGGCCCAGCCGATTCCACTGGGAAAAGCCCGGGCATTCGCAGAGCTATTTCTACTCCTGAAAAATATAATGACGGAAACTGGCATCAGGTAGTAGCAACACTATCACCCACAGAAGGACAAAGTTTGTATATCGATGGAACGCTAATAGTAAGAGACTCAACAGTAAAACAGGCTGAGAATTTTTCAGGATTTTGGAAAATTGGAGGCGGGTATAACACCTACTGGGAAAACGGGCCAACCAACCCCTATTTCAATGGTATTATGGATGAAGTCAGAGTAAAACAGACTGCGGTTTCTGAAGCCTGGATAAAGCTGGACTACGAATGCCAGAAACAAGGTTCATCTGTCGTTCAATTCAAATAAACAAAAACAATTTCACTAAATAGCTCTGGTTATAGTCTAACCAATCCAGAAATTCACTCAATTTTAATTATTTCCCATATATTTGATTTCTTAGCTTCAGCAGCAAACAAATGATGACCATTTATTGTTCCTATTATAATCATAAACACAAAAGCCAAGTGCTTTTTTTCCAATAAACCTCATTATTATACATTTATAAGGTTTTACACCAAACAAATCTTCTTTCCAAATAAGAATATGATGACCATTTATAAAACTATTTTTAAGTTTAGCTTGCTTTTTTCAGAATTCAGGATATTATTAAAGTATGATGTACAATACTTATATAAAATCAATATTCATTAAGCCGGGCATTCTGTTTTATACACTTCTGCTTTGCATTTACCTTGCACCATCAATACTACATGCCAAAGGCACCTGGGAAGATGAAATAATCATCACCTACTGGGGCGGGCCACCGGTCACTCTGGAAAAATACCAGGAAGTGGCGGATGCGAATTTTACTGTCGCTCAATGGTCTTCGGTGGATATGGGAGTTACCACACAGGATCTGGATTTGTGCAAAAAGGTTGGCATCCAGGGTATGGTATACAGTAATTTTTATTACACCTACACCATTGCCGAATTGGATCCTATTATAAGAAAGGTTGTCGCTGAAAACAAAGACCACTCTTCTCTGTTTGGTTACCTTTTGTCAGATGAACCAAACGCTGAATGGTTCCCTGAACTCGCCTACTGTGCCAGATTAATTGAAGAATTGGATCCGGATAGGCTTCCCTTTGTAAATCTATTACCCTATTGGGCCAGTTCAAAACAGCTGGGTGCTTCGAGCTATGATGAGTATGTAAGCAGTTTCATAGAAACAGTGAAACCAAAAGTATTAAGTTACGATTGTTATTCGCTTTACTCCGATGGTAAGACCGACAATAATAAACATTTCAAAAATATGGAAATTATCCGCAATTATGCTCTTCTCCATAATATTCCATTCTGGAACTGTCCACTGAGTGTCGGACATGGAGGTGTTTACCGAGAGCCTACGGAAGGCGATTTAAGATGGCAAGTATATACCACATTAGCGTATGGCGGCAAAGGTCTGGAATATTTTTCCTACTGGGCCTCGGAAACCTGGGGAGATTATGGTAACGCTCTTGTAGATTTAAATACTAATGAAAAAAATCATAAATGGTATTATGCCCAGAAAATTAATGGGGAGGTACAAACACTCGCCCCGATGTTAAAAAGTTTAAAATCATCCAAGGTGTATCACAGCGCTCCGGTTCCCTCTAATGCGAGGGGAATAACCGGAACTGATTTGGTGACAGCGGTTTCCGGCGGACAGGCTGTTATCGGCGAACTTTGGGATATTTGGGGCTGTTATTACATCTTCCTGGCAAACCGGGAAAATACTGCTGCAAGGACTTTTACCTTATCCCTCAACCAAAGCATAAAAGGACTTGGGAAATTCAGCAGAACGACAGGTGAGATGACACCACAAACAATTTCCGGCAACACCACATCAGCAGCACTGGAGGAAGGAGGAGGAGAACTTTTTATTATACTCACCGACAATACCCCACCTAGCATCCCAAAAAATATCAAGGCTGATTCCAAAAGTAAGTCCATTATAGATATTACATGGGAAGCTTCTACCGACACTGAATCAGCAATCAGGTTTTATCGGATATTCCGAAACGGCGTAGAAATTTCACAAACCAGAGAATTATCTTATTCAGATTCCGGACTGAGTGAAGATGACGAATACAACTATACAGTATCTGCAGTGAATGCGGAATGGCATGAGTCGACAAAGAGTACCCCCATTTCACAAATTGCCAATGGTGGTATAAGTGTGATAAAACAAAATTCTGCCATAACCCCGACAGGACTGAGTATTATAACAAATCCTGCGCATAACCGTATATTTTCAGTCGTTTTTGAGAATTCTGAGTGGCATAATGGGAGCATTACCGTATTCAAAAATTCAGGTGAACTCATTTACAAGAATAAAATAAACTCAACGGTTGTACCCATAGATCTTTCCGGACAGGCCAGTGGGGTATATTTTCTCCACATTATAAACAAACACCGATCCACAGAAAAAAAAGTAATTCTTTATTAACACTATCGGTAGGTTACCTGTTACTTTAATATGAAATAATGTTTAAAAATAAATGATCGTATTTTTTATTTTTCGACTTCTGGCAGAAACAAGACGACTATTTTGTAGGCAAGCCTACTGAAAAGAAAAAATGAATTATATGGCTGCTCTTTTATTTCAATACAGTAGCAGATGCTGTTTCTTTTGTTTACAAAGGAGATGTTGTAAATATATCACGCAAAAAAACAGAAGTGTCCATTTTTAGAACCTATAACGAGAAAAAGCTATGATGTATTATAAAATCCTATTTTTGTTCCTGGTTTCTGTAAGTTTAGCCGCTACTGATTCCAGTACGCAGGTTCTGGAAAAATTTATTCCGGGAAGCCATTATCATAATGGAACGAGTCTTCCCTTTCGTCTCTTACTACCAAAAAATTATAATCCTTCCCATTCGTACCCCTTGATTCTTCACTTACATGGAGCGAGTTGGCGGGGTAACGATAATATCCTTCAAATAAAAGATGATCCAACTATTCATTTTTTTTCTTCTGATTCTATACAGAGCAGGCACCCGGCTTTTATCCTTGCTCCACAATGTCCTCTCGACCAACGATGGGTTGATTATGACTGGACGCTGGGAAATTATAATCAGGATGCAATCCCTCAATCAAACGAGCTGATAACCGTTAAAGATATGTTAGATTCCATAATACAGGTTTATTCCATAGACACAGAGAGATTATATGCTTTGGGGCAATCCATGGGAGGATTTGGTACCTGGGACATTATAACCCGGTACCCAAATACATTTGCCGCTGCCATTGCGGTATGCGGTGCTGGTGATCCTGCTAAAATGCATTTAGTCCAGCATATGGCTATCTGGGGGCAACATGGTAAAGATGACACAGTTATTCCTGTTTCCGGAACACGCAATATGATGCTGACCCTGGACACTTTAGGCCATGATATCTTCTATACCAATTGTAATACTGAAAACTGTACAGGTTTGCCCAAAGCTGATGTAGAAGCAAACATTGTTTCCAATCATCCACCCCGCCATATATACTCTGAATATGAAGATGGCACCCATGATCTCTGGTCATCTTACCTTAATGAATTTTCAGGCCAGGCCGACTGGCTCTTCAGCTTTTCAAAACAAAAGCCCTTTGCTTTAAAAAACAGGGAACCTTTGATTTATTGCTCAGACCTCTGGCACCCCCATGATGATCCTGATGACCATTTTGACATTGCCACTACCTTTGGCATGAGTGAATTTGATATAAAAGTTATTATTCTTGATAATACCACCAAAAGCCAGGAAGACTATCCCGGCTCCATCCCTGTCTCCCAAATCAACTATTTAAGTGGCAGAAAGGTGCCATACTATATTGGCCTTCGCAATTTTTTAAAATCACCGGAGGATAAAGGCCTTGACCAGGATGAAAAATATCAACAAGGTCCTGAAATGATTTTGAAGACTCTTGAAGGAGAAGAAGATTCTTCAGTTTCAATCCTTACCCTGGGTAGCCTTCGTGACGTAGCTGCTGCTTATAACCGAAATCCCGATTTATGCAAACGCAAAATAAAGCGTCTTCTCAGTCTTATTGGTGACGCCAACAGTAATATACTTGAATGGAACACTAATCTTGACCCTAAAGCATACATTACCATTATGAAATCAGAAATCCCGTTTTATTGGGTTCCGGATTGGGATGGAGGACCATGGAAGAATAACGGAAACTCTTCTTACTGGAACGCAACCTATGGTGAAATTATGAAAGGAGCCCCATCAGGAATAGTGCAGTTTATCAGTTATATGTTTCAGGAAAGTACAGAGGATCCCATTGCATTTTTGGAATCTGATGTTAATGAACCATATATGGCCGCCTGGTATACACAAAAAAAAGACTTTTGGGCCGGTGCATTAATTTCTTATTTGGCGGATAGAAAAATACATCTTGGAAATGGAAAATATTTTTCCATTCCTAAAGGCGTGTATAGTTCAGCTCCAAAATCACCGTTATTCAAATTTTATCCGGTGGATGTAAATATTCACCCCAATTCCACTATTACCTACGGCAAAACGGACTCTTCAAAAAGGGTAATGCGCTTCCATATAGAAACTGATATGGAAACGTACGCCAGAGGTATGACAGAAGTAACGAACCATATACTGGTTAATTTTACGAAAGACACTCTGGTAAGTACCCGCGGAGAAGTGAAACCTCTGGATAAGGACAATATTAAAACACCTGTTCACCAGAAAAACATGTTAAATGGAGATATCCAGTTTTCAGTAGAACTTAAAGTACCATATGAATTCAAAATAATGGATATATCAGGTAGGACATTTCTTAAAGAATTTGCACTGAACAGAGAATCTTTTACTATTGCTTCAACTAAATTTACTACCGGTATGTACGTTATCCAAATAACAACGAAAAGGAAAATCTATACCCATAAGTTTTTTAAGCTATCTTCTTTATAAAGGGTAATAATATGACATTTTTTTCGTTACGCAAAGCATGGAATATTCATTGCTTGTACAAAACCGTCATTATTTTGTGTTTCCTGTTTTTGTTTCCCTTTTCATCCCAAGCAGCGGTTACCAAGCTTAAAGTCATCACCTGGAATATCGGTGCCTGGAATACCCTAAACTGGGAAAATAGTCAGCTCGATCAAATCTGTGAAGGTCTTATTGATGAGCAGGCAGACCTGGTCGGCATGGGAGAGGTCGTTCACAGTTACGGCGGCCCTGGAGGCGTTGATACTGATTGGGTTACCTACATCATTAATTATCTCGACACCCACAATTATCCTATGTATTCAGAATACTTCCCGCAAGCATTTACTTACCTGAACACCACAGGGGGGCTGCTGATGCTTAGTAAATACCCAATCATATCAAAAAGTGAAGATAATATTGGCGATATAAATTTTTTAGTCAGGACGACCGTCCAGCCTAATCCCGGACAAGATGTACATTTTTTTCAGTCTCATCTATTTTCAGCTAATAGTGTAGAAAAAAAAGCAGGAAAAATAGATAACATGCTTGGGTTTATGAACCAGTACAATGGTTTAAAAATAGTTATAGGAGATATGAATTTTTCGCCACGCTCAGAACCCACAAATCACAAAAAGTTCACCGATGATGGCTGGATGGATTCCGGTATAGATTTTATGGGAGAGGAATTATACACGGTAGACGACTGTTGTCATCGCCCGCCCGGTAAACTCTGGCAGATAGATTATGTCTTTTTAAAAGACGGGTATAGCTTCATAGAGTCTCATGTACCCTATGATAATCCAAATATGGATGAATCAGACCATTGGCCCCTTGTTGCTACCATCAAGCTGCGGCCTCCTATGATTGATAGCCTGCAAGCCAGTATAACAAATCAATCCAGAGTTAATCTTAGCTGGAACGTCACTACATCTACTGACTCAATAGAATTTTACACTATTTTGCGGGACGGCGAATACCTAGCAACCAGCCAATCTATCGGATTCTCAGATCTTACCTCAGAATTAGGAGAGTCTTATACATACCAAATTCTGGTTATGGGTGATACGACAGATACTTTAGATATCAGTGGAAAAATAGATGTAATAGCGACACCCTATGGTTTTGAAAAAGTCGATGAACGGGACCAGCAAGTAACCAAGACAAATGGCTGGACTCCTTGGGATGATTCCGGATATTATAAAGGTGGATGTTTTTACTCGGCAATAACCGGGGAGTCTGTAGAATTTACCTTTCATGGTATTCAGGTATCTGTTATTGGTGAGCTGCGTTCCGATATGGGACTGGCATCAATTTCTATTGACGGCCAATGGAAACAGGATATTGACTGTTACAGTGCAAAAAATGAATTACAAGCACTCCTTTATAAAAGTGAAATACTGCAGGCTGGTGAACATACCGTAAAAATCGAAGTAAAAGGAACTAAAAATAGTTTGAGTTCCAGTACGCTACTGGTAGTGGATGCATTCGAGTATTTACCCTGGCCGGATTCTGTTACGGCTATAGAAGCATCTCCCGGACATCTCAGCAGCCTATCCACTTCCGGTATACATATAACACCAGGCCGCACATTTACCTTTCCAGAGTATATCAAAGATGAAAACAAATCTGTGGCTATTTATACACTGAAAGGCTCTATTATATGCAAATTCAATACAAAAGAACCAGTCATTGACATACAGGCTATCACTGGAACAAACGCTAACTTGTATATTCTTCGTTTCAGTACAGAGAATTGAATTTAAGCGGTTATTTTTGCTGAAAACGCTCATTTTTCCCCAAAAAGCCATTGGGAATTCAGGCCTTTTCGGCTATTATAGAATAGAAAAGATATTGGAGAAGGGGGAATAATATGTCTCGCTCATCTGCACAATGTACGGTGAAAGAAGCGTTGCAAAAAAAGTCAGGTCGTAGTATGCGACATTTTTCTTTATACAACTTTTCCTTTTCCTATATATACTTTTTATGCCTGATTTTCCTGTCCTCTGCCTTCTCAAGCGGATATGTTGACAATAACGATACCTGGTATGACACCGAAGGTAACCCCATCTCTGCCCATGACGGCGGCATTTCCCGTTTTGGAGATACTTTCTACTGGTACGGTTCTAATTATGAAGGCAATCCTGATGGATGGTATGGCGATAAAAGCCATGATTTAATGAACCCCTTTAATATTTACAGTTCCACCGACCTGGTAAATTGGAAACACGAAGGTGTTGCCTTTGCCATACGGGACACAGGCTGGACGTCCCAGGGCTCTATCCACCGTCCCCATGTTATTTATAACGACAGTACCAAAAAATATGTCATGTATTTTTTTCATTTTTTTGGCACCACACAACAACAAATGTATTCCCGGGCAGTAGCAGATAGTCCAACCGGCCCCTTCGATGATCTTGTCCAGATAAATGTGTCAGCCGGGGGTTCTCAGGACTGCAATTTATTTAAGGATGATGACGGCACCGGTTATGGCGTATACAACGACAGGGTCTTTAACTTACGGGTAGACAAACTAACACCGGACTACCTCAATGTAACTGGTGAAGTGGTAAAAGCGGTAACCTCCGCCCATGAAGCGCCAGCCATGGTCAAATTTCTGGGTAAATATGTTGTTGCCGGTTCCGACCTTGAGGGCTGGTCTAACACCGAAGTCACCGGTGCCTGGGCTGACAACCCCCTGGGCCCCTATAGTGCGAAAAAGTCTATGTCAAATGGAGAGTCATGGGGACAAATCACCGAGTTCGTTTATATAAAAGAGACAAACACCTGTTTTGGCCTTCTGGACGACTGGATATGGGGAGAGGGTAAAGACATTAACACATCCAGATACCGGATGTTGCCGCTCAAAAAAAATGCACAGGGCGATTATTACCTTGAATGGACAAATTACTACAACCCTTTAACCGGTGATGCATCCGAAACACCCGTATCTGGCGTAACATTGCAAACACCGGTCCTTAAAATAAGGAATGATAACCCACAGGTAGAACTTCGTTGGGAAACGACTATCTCTGGCGATTCTCTTGACCATTTTGAGATATACCGGGACAATAAACATATTGCGGACTCGAAAACACTCGCTTTTACAGATACATCTGCAATATTAGGTGAAGCCTACCTGTACCAGATAAAGGCAATTACTTCCGGTTCGCCGGGTAGCAGCAATAAGGTTTCATTTACTGCAATGCCTTCTGAAGCTGTAAAAGTAGATGAACTTGACCCGCCAGTAAAAGCTTCTGCAAACTGGACAGCGTATCAAAACTCCTCGTATTATAAAGGGGCCTGCTATTTTTCAAATACCCCACAAGAATCAGTGGAATTCACTTTTTCCGGTATCCGGGCTTCTTTCATCGGTCAAAAACGAAATGATTTGGGATACGTTTCCATTTATATCGATGGGGTATTACAAGAAGATGTGGACTGCTATAGTTCCTCTACCCAGTACCAGACAAAACTGTATGAAAGCCCTATTCTGGCTCCGGGAGAACACACCATGAAAGTGGAAGTCAAAGGGACAAAGTCTGCTTCCAGTACCGGTACCTATGTAATCGTTGATGCTTTTGAATATTACTCCTGGCCAGATTCCGGCTTGAGTATACCTTCTTTATCCCCACAAATCCGCAATAGTATAACATTCTTTAACCGGAACATTACCATTACAATTCCCGGAACGTTTTATCTAACCATCAGAAATGTAAAAGGAGAGAACATCTTAACGGCATCGAAAAAGGATTTTGGACAATTTCTACTACCAGCTAAGTTTAAACCCGGCATATACATTTTGGAAGTAGTATCTGAAAAAGGTGCTTATAATACACTCAAAATCCCGGTATATTAAGCAGATACTTGAATACTTTATCTGATCAGTCTGGCAGTTCCTATTTCTGAAAACGAATTAGATGTTATTTGATAGTAATATATTCCTGAAGGCATGCTTAAAGCATCCCATTTGACTTCATAACCTCCTGCTTGGTAGAAACGGTCTTTAATAAGGGTTGTTATCTCATTTCCCGAAACATCAAATATCTTTAGAGATATCCGGTTATCACTATTTAAGTCAAAACTAAAAACGGTATAACTCGTAAAAGGGTTAGGATAGTTTTGATGCAATATACGGATCTCCTTTTTCGAATGGTTTGTCTCCCCTACTCCAACACTTGAAGAAGACAGCTTTTCAATAAATACAGGGTTTTCGCCTAATGTGATATTCACCATATTCCCGACGACTTTCTTTATTTCCGTTTTGAACATAGCCGGATAATCATTTTCATTCAGTTCACTGCCATTGTCAGCGTTAGGAACTGCAGAAGTTATCAGAACCGAATCTATATTTGGTATAGTTAAATTTACATCAGTAGTTTTACCATTTGTATACCCAGGGTCATCAAAATAATCCCACCATAAAACCCGAATGATCTTTCCGTCCTTCTTTTTAAAACCATAACAATAAGTATCGTCAGTGCCGTCAATAATTGTTTCCACCTGGTTCCAATCACTACCTTCAAGTTTTTCTGTCATAAGCTTATAGGTATAATAGCCGAGCTTCTTAACACCAATCCCCAGGTCATCTGACAATTTACCATCATAAATTAAACCGGTATGATCGTAGTAGCCATCATCCTGTTTAAAACCCTCAATTAACCCATACGCTGGAAATATTTTTTTTACTCCCCGTGCAAGAGGATACACATACCGTTTAATATAGTCAGATGCCTGCTGCGCTTCTGTTTGAGAAGGAAATGTAAGTGCGAAAAGAGGTCCGGGAGATCCGGAATACGCTCCCATCTCAGTTATCCAAAAAGGCATATCCTCAGAATATCCGTATTTTTTAATAGTTGCTTTAATATGCTCCAATACATCCTGACCGGTTTTAGTGTCTTTTAACCTGTACTCTCCGGAGGCATTACCATACCAGTGAAAATCGAAAATATCAAAATATTTACCGCCAAGTTCCTGTAATAAAGGCTCGTATGTTTTATTAAAAAAGCTGATATATTGAGGTGGAAAACCAGACACTCCTCCTATCACAATACTTACGGTTGTATCAACGTCCTTAACTGCCGTATAGGTTATTCTTTGAAGGTCTGCGAAACCGGTTTTACGGTCATTGGGCTCATTCCCTACCTGCCAGTACTTTATAGGATTAACCAACCCTGGCATATCATTGACCCCGTCTCCATTATACCGGTCAACAAGCCTTTTTACAAAGCGGATATACTTTGTAGAATCTGTCGGCCGATAGGAATCCTGCATTAAATGTTCAGAAAAATCACCATTTGCAGGTGCAGCAGAAATATTTGCCAGAATGTTTATACCTGCAGGCACTGTGCCAAACATCTGATCATACCGATTAAAAATAAGTGTTGAATCATTCATATCAGGTTGCACTAAAGCCCAGAAAGCAAAAATACTTGGCCTGGTCCAGGTTACTCCAATATTCTGTGCATCCGAAAAACCTGAATTTTGATAACCTTCTAAAAAAACAGCTGCCGGGCAAAAACCGAAAGGAGAATCCTCATTAGTTTGTGAATATGCAGTTGCTATAAACAGCAACAATGCAGATACAACAATCAGGATTTTATGATAAGAAGACATATGTTCAATAAAAAAACGTGGATATTTATTAATATTTTTCATATTTCAAATATACCGTCAATCCGGGCAGACGCACATAAAACCGGACTTTTCCTTTTTTTTTCGTAGTACTCTTGGTCTACAATACAAAATTGGGGAGCATACAGAAAGTACACTCCTGGAAACGAATTAGCCTGCGAATTTTGGGCCTTTTGGTTACCTTTATATTTAAATTGAGTATTTAAACACCCTGGTTTATTTTAGGTTGTCCGGAACCGAGAGTTTTTTCAACTGCGGTGCTCATCGAGGTTGAAGGAGCAAAGCGATGCCCAATCAAAACGTCAGTCATTGGTTATTACTTTTCAATTTTAGTGAAAAGAACACGAAGCTCTACTATGTTCTTGATTCCCGACTTCGCGGGAATGACTGGGGTTTGAACCTTTTCAATTAATTATAATGTCACTCCTGCAAAGGAAAATCAAACAATGAGTTCGATAACAAAATTCAAAAAACCGTGTTTTATCACAAATCACCTTTTTATTCTTCTGTTTTTTATAAAAGCAGGCTTTAGTGCCCATTTTAATTTTTCAGATAACATGAAGCCCTTCTGGAATTGCGACACCATGTTTAATGAATCAGTTCTTATGACCTCCACTTCAGGAGGCTCTCCCCTTGCAAAACTGCTCTTCCCCCCTATCGAAATATTATCTGTAAAGAGTTCCTCTCTGGATACAGAATTTGTACATGAAGTAGACTGGGTATTTGAAGATTCTGTTCTTAAATTACTTCCCGGTTCCCAGGCTGCCTTTTTAACACATGAGGAACTCTACCCAACTTTCAGCAGCAGTATGACCATGTCCAAAGAAGGAGGGGGTTTATTCCTTATCGGAAGCGGAGGTACCTATTTTCATGAAAGACAATTAGCAGTTACCTATACTCATGGACAAGATGTCTGGCAGGGTCCTATACCGCTGTATCAGAGTGACAAACTTACCACGGTCATTGGAAAACTAAAGAACGGGCAACCTGTAAAAATAATCTATTTGGGAGACAGCATCTTAAGGGGTGCCAATCATAGCGGTCAACCACCTGGAGCATCCCCTTTTATGCCCAATTGGAGTTTCCTTATTACGGACAATCTCAAACGCTTTTATAAATCATCAATCAGTTATAGAAATGTATCTGTAGGCGGCAAAACATCTGACTGGGGAAAAGATAATGTCGGGACACTGGTTACCCCCGAAAAACCAGATTTAGTCATTATCGCTTTTGGCATGAACGATGGCACCTTTAAAGTATCCAATGCCAGCTATAAAGCAAACATTAAAAGCATGATAGACCATGTGAAAACGCAAAATCCAAATTGTGAATTTATTCTGGTCTCTCCAACCCTTGCCAATAACGAGTCACCTTTTGCTGGCACTCAGGCAAGTTATAAAACAGTACTGAACGAGTTAACCGGAGAAGGTGTTGTGTTAGCAGATATAACATCTGTTCATCAGGAACTCCTTAAACAAAAGCATTTTCGCGATATGACGGGTAATAACATCAATCATCCTAATGATTTTCTCGTCCGGTGGTACGCTCAACAGGTTTCAAGTCTATTAATTCCTAAAGAACAGCCCTTACTAACAGACAAGCGAAATGTCGCCCTGGCATCCTTTGGGGGTCAAGCCAGTGCTTCTTCCTCCCGAGACATTGCTTATCATCCAAGTCTGGCTATTAATGGTGACCGTAGTGGATACGGCTGGGGTACCAATATGAATGGCGGGGGCTGGGAAGACGCTACAGACGGGAGCTTTCCCGACTGGATTCGCATAGATTTTGGGGGTACTCAACTTATCAATGAAATTGATGTGTTTACGATTCAGGATAACCCATCAGCTCCTGTTGAACCAACAGCAGACCTGACGTTTTCCAAATGGGGTATTACCGACTTCACCCTTCAATACTTAAAAGACTCAGTATGGGCAGATATACCCAATGGTCTCGTACAGTCGAACAATAAAGTATGGTATAAATTAGCCTTTGAACCTTTGGTAACTACCGCTATAAGACTTCAAATAAATAACAGTCTCAACACCCGAAGTAACATAGCCGAACTCGAAGCATGGGGATGGGATGCTATTCCCGGTTGTATGGATAGCAATTATGTTGAATACAACCCAAGGGCCACTATCAATGACAGTTCCTGTAAACAATCCACCTTTGTGACACATCACGGTAACTCACAACATATTATTCATTCCACCCCACAACATATTTTTATTGAAGTACCTGCAACAACATTTTATTCCATCCATATTACAAACCTGACGGGCAAAACCGTCCGCACCTATTATGGACAGGGAAAAAGCACTTACTCTGTTAAAGGACTACAATCCGGAGCATATATTACCAGATTAATGTTACCCGGACATACCATTATAAGAAAGATACTTATTAAACTATAATTTTAGCGTAGCGAGCTCCCCCCTGGAATCCCGCTCCTGGAACAACAATACTCTGAATCTATTTAATTAACATGACCTTACGGAAGAAACTCTTTCCGGCCATATTCACAATAACATAAAATACACCTGAAACATTTGTTGTATTATTCCAATTACGTTCTCCACGGCGAGAACCCGAAAATGATTCTAAAACACTACCATACACATCGATGATATTAATGGAAAAACTAACATCAATAGGAATTTCAATGTGTATACCATTACCATCAGCATAAACCGGTATAGCATCAAAATCCAAGGGTGTCATATGGGAATGCCAATCAACAGAAAATTCTGCACTAACCAATTCATTAGTACTTATATCATTCCCAATATTACCGGCTGTATCAACAGCCGTCACTTTAACATCATATATATTATCAGTTAAAGGAGTTATAAGGTTATCTGCAAGAGCCCATGTCCCGTCACCATTATTAACAGCGGTATATTGCTGACCATCCAGGTCAATAGTGATGGTAGCAGTGGGGTCATCGATAGTTCCGGTAAGCCCGGGAGTGGTTTTATTAGTCTTCAATACATCAACCGTCACAACCGGTGCGGTTGTATCCGAACTAAGAGCCATGGGAGCACCTCTGGTCCAGGACCAGGTATCCAGCGTGTCAAAGACCAAATAGTCACTTCCGATTTTCACTGTATTGAGATGAACCGTATTATCATCAAATTCCATTAAGGTAACCAAACCATCAGGAGTTTTTCCCAAATCAGGCTGAAATACATTGTTCTCCCAGGGTGAATTCTCATTATAGTCAAACTGTCCTCCGCGGCCATTAACAATATGTACTAAACCGGCTGAACTGTCTGGTGAGGTATGATGACGGCTATCTGAAATTTCAACTCTATTACCCTCTGCATCCAGCACATGAGAACGAACAAACACATGGGCATGACCATTCAGCACAAAATCCCCTCCTGTCTCGGCTGAAGCCACATATTTAACAAAGTCCATTTTTTGCCCGAACTGTTCATTTTTATAGGTCATGCGGTTAAAACTGGGCGAATGCCAGAGCGCCAATATCCAGTCATCCGGACTGGCATCTTTTAGTTTGTCTTTGAAATAGTTGATTTGCGCATCCGTATCCTGTTTATAATACAAATCAAATGCTAAAAGGTGGACCTTGCGCAGAGTGCCGGGTATAGGCCAGGATTTATGATAATAAAAGACGTTTGAGCCATTACTGGGTAAGAAGTCTGCCATTTCCCCCTGATAAGAAGAACCAATGTCGTGGTTACTGGTGGACATATAAAAATAGTCTTTTACACATGCCTCCTTAATATTCTTAATACCCCAGGCACGAACCCAGTCACTTGAGGTGCCATCATAGGTGAAATCACCATTTTGAATGTGGGCATCAATAGTTTTTCCCTTTTCTTCAACTAAATAACCGGCAATTTCTTCAGTAGCCTGGCCGCCGTTACCCCGGGAGTCTCCCCAAAAAGCAACAGTGAATTTACCGTTTTCAGAGGCACTAAAGGCCGTGACCGTTAAAAAACAAAAATAAAATATTCTAAACATTATTTTCCCTTCCCAAAAACCCATGTGCGAATAATGCCACCACATGTATAACTGTTGTTTGTTGTGTGCTTAGGATATTGATACCATAAGATCATAACTGATCCTATAATAGACCAAAAAATAAAATTTAGCTATCCATTTTCGGTTATATAGTATTTTTTTTATTCAATCAATTATTTATCACTTAACTCTTTAGTTTTTATACTGTTATAATTCACTTTATTAAATATCTATATTAGCTATCCAGTCAACTTTTATCCAAAATAAAGGACCATTGAACAAATGTCCATGTTTTCGTATTATCCATCTCATATTTTATCGAGTGGTCCCGCACCCATCATATTGAATATATTTCCCTGACAGGTCATAGCTGCCAAGTCCGCTTAACACCTTGGTCGTTAGGTCAAATAACCACCACAAAAGGTTTTAGCAGGTTCATCTGGCCACCTCTGTTGGTAGACCTACTAACGCAAGAGCTGTATAAGTATGCCTCGTTCGTCTTCTTGCCACAGATAATCTTTCATACAACGGACACTATTCGATCGGGCTATGGGAATTCTCGGACTGGTTTAATCCTCAATTTTCCCTGCAAATCATACCACCTATCTTCACTGGATGAAAAGAATTGAAACATTCCAGAATTAAACCTGACAGGAGTATGGGATACAGGTTCAATATGATCAAAACGGACCATGACAGGTTGTTTAGGTGCCTGTACCATAAGTGCCTCGATAATATCTGTAGCTTCCGCCAGTTTAGCCTTATCACTTACTTTCGTAACAGCCGTATGATGAGAATCCGGCGAAGAATCCCATTTTGTCATCCAGGCACTGCCATCCCAATACATAGTTGGTATTCCCTCGTCTATCAGCGTCCAATACTCACCGACTCCCCTCAGAGCGAGTAAGATGGTTGATTGATCTGCAGTATGATGTTCCCAATTAAGATTAAAGCGAGAATGTTCTATTGCATATTCATAACATCTCCGTACAGGGTTTTCATAAGGTTCTTGTTCTAAATCAGACCCGGCAAAACCTGGAATAGCACCAATACCCAAATACAACACGGGAGTTGGCCATTTGTTCACCACATATTCACCGGCTTTAGCTGCTACTGGTACCTCATTACTTCTGCCAGCCAGGTTCATATGGGGCTTGCCACTTGGATTCCATCTTCCCCCCATGATTACCAATTGTTTTACTTTCTTTTCAATTAACACTCTCCCCAGAGAATCTTCATGCAAACGTCTCAAATTCATTTGCCAACCAACTGAAATTATTATGATACTACTGTCTGGCTGATCCGGAAGCATTTGTTTATAGACTTCAACTGCATCAGGAACGTCATCCCGGGTAAATATATCTTTAGGAAATGTGCTGTCTTTAGAAACAGCCTCGGTATAACGTGATTCTCCCCCAAAAGTAACAGAATAAGCATCATCTATTGGATATTTACCAATAGGAATGTCAGGGCGGTAATACCATGTGTTTATAGCGTCTATTACCCCCGGACCATAGGGGTCAGAAGTGTTATGCATAACTGCTATTATTTCACATTCCCCATTGTCCGCCATGGCATGGAGCATTGCTAATGCACCCGCATCATCAATATCAGATTCCATGTCTGTTTCAAAAATCACTTTTTGTGCAATAGCATCAGCCCCAAAGGCAACTACATCCAACAAAAAAATGCACAAAATCATCAGTTTCCATTTTAATCCAGTTTGGGACATATTTCCACACCTTTCAGTTTTTTTAAGTAAAAACAACCCTAACATTGAAATAATGTATGCAACTTCTTAAGAGTTGAAACGACATTTCCATCATTCACCTAGGTAATCGTTTACAAACGTATTACAACTATTAGTCGGCGATACTAAACTTCTTAACAAACGATGTATTCTCACCAGAAACATGGAATAAATAAATGCCGTTTTGTACAAGATGTCCCTTTTCATCTTTTCTATCCCAGACTACATTTCCTTGACCAATAGATAAGGTGATAATAGGCTTTCCTGTGACAGTGAAAATACTGACTACGCTGGTATAATCTGTTTGACCGTCATAGATCATCCCAAAACCTTCAACAGAAAATGAGAAGGGCTGTAACGAAGCGTTTTTAACAGAGGTACCCTTTATAATACTAAGGCCCGCATTAGTCGAGTCAAACACACTACTGTCTACTGAACGGATTCGCAGTACAACGTTCTCGGCGGCAAGGTCCGGCACTTCCCATGGATAGCTATCAGTATTCAAAATTGGACCAACTATTAGCTGCCAACCAGTACCCACATTATATTCCAACACAACACTATCCATTTTACACTTCGAACTCCATCGGATTGTATCCACAGCTCCGGCCTTCAGGCTTTCTCCTCCGTTTGGAAAGATAAGTTTGGGGCCATAATAGCCATTAAAACTTTGAAACCATTTCTCCGCCATTTTTTCTTCACCGCTCTCACTGGGGTGGACATTATCGTAAGTGTCCTCAGTTACAATGAAACCTGTATTCTGGTCAACAATAATGATAGGAGACTGTTCCGTTGACATCTCGGTTTTAATATTTGGTATCAAAGCGTTTAATTGATCTATCACCGCAGCAGTGGATGTATTCAAAGGAATAAGCTGGGCCAAAAAGATTACTACATTGGGGTTATCAGCCCGTAGGGTATCCACAACATCAGAAAGTTCATCTATGGAACTCTCCAGACTTTGCTTAGTATCGTTAGTACCCAAATGAACAAAGGCCATATCCGGTGTATATAATTTCAGCCAGTCCGGTAAAGTGGCTTGTCCATCAGAGCGGTACATAATAGCATCAATTTTCCAGCCATAATGCCCCTCATGGTCCAAATCAAAATCAGGATTCGGTGGCATCTTGCCTCCCAGATTTCTATTCATACTACCGATAAAATCAAAATCATACCCTGCATTATGTAATTTGTGGTAGAGGGGACGTCGATAGGTGTTATGTTTACTATCCCCCTGAGTGATTGAATTACCCAGAGGAAGAATTTTAAGTGGCTCACTATACAAATATGATACCATCAGAACCAAAAGGGTTGGCAGTAAAATATAAGGCTTCATACCAATAGTTTCCATTTTGAATTAATTTTGAACATCTTACACTGAAGATAAGCAACTCTTTAAGATTTAAAATGCCATTTCCATTTTTCTCTTAATTAATCGTTTAAAAATTGTTTAATAACCAATAAAAGATGACCCATTAACTGTTGGCGAAGCATATTCACCTCAACAAAACTTCTGAAATTTGATATTGTCAACGGTCCCCTGCTTCAGCAAAACCAGATATATTCGCCTTGTTCCTGGTCAGAAGTAACGGCATTATAAGAATCCGAAGTATCCGATGTCAGGTTTTTAAACAAGACTTGATCAGCATTTGCTTGTTGGGTCATCTCAGTAAAACGAGTTATCCAGGACAACAACTGTTTCTCACCTGGCAATGCATCAACACTACCCTGCGTTTTAGTCACCATGCCTGCTACAAAATTATTCAGAGACATATAAGGCACACTTTCATTTATACCTGTACTTTTAACGGTGGGATGATAAAAACCCCGGTCATCCAAAAATATCAGTTCAAGTTGTAGAAGCAATTCCAGTGAGTTTTTAATTTCATTTGCTGTAACAGGAGGACTTAGCATTTGTGCAATCTGATCATAGTTATTCTTTACATCCATAAATTCAGTAATAGCACGGACAACAGAATGATACCAGCGATCATAAAATTTGTAGTTATGTTTACTCACCCCATATACACAGGATTCAGGAAAAGAGGACAGCTTCTCAAAGAATATTCGTTTAGTGCTTAATCCTTTTGCCTGATTATAAAAAACCATTGTCTTAAAATAAACTGATTCACCCTCATTTAATTTGCAGTATTCAGTAATTACATTGGTTAATTTCTGTGAAATATTAGACTGACCCTTTAAGACCAAAGTAAGGTGCCTTGAAGATTTAATTCCAATATCATCGCAGATACTCCTCAAACTCAATGAGTTAACGTTTTGACGCTGGTTATCAAAAAAATCAGCAAGAAACTTACGATAATCAGAATAATTAAACACAGAAACAAACATTTTTTTCCTCAATTCAAGCATAAGCAACTAAGCAAGTCGTAATAAGATCCTTTAAAACATTAAAATTTTATTGTAAAAACTACGCAACCTCCTGTAGATTTTGCGCAATGTGAGTTAAAAGGTAAAAACAGATACACTGTGGTAACACAGAGACTTGACAAAAAGCCCGCTTCTCAACACTACTTAAACTTAAGAATAGTGGTTCCTGGCTTCTGTGTTTCATAACAGAATTTAACCCAATCAGCGGAACGGGGCAGGGAAGAAATCCTCATTTCATCCAGCTTACCATCCCATTTACCCCAACCGGGCATGGCGCCAATCCAGTTATTTCCATCTGAAGTCCGCAAAACAGTTCCCGTAGTAGTATCTGTTGCACCAGGAACCCCATCAAGATAAGCAGTAACAACGTTACCATCCCAGGTAAAAGACACATAATGCCATTTCCCTTGCTCAAGAGGGGCAGTCACAACATCTCCATCACCTTCAACATCTAAAGTTGTAAAGGTCATCCTTATACTACTGTCACCGACAACCCCATATACATAAGGTGCCCCCAATCTTTCCTCAGTTCCCCGGGCCAAAATACCAGCAAAAGAGGAAAAAGCTACTGTATCAGCTAAACACCAGAAACTCACCGAAAAAGAAGTAACACCATCAAGCCCCTGAGATTCGCCCAAGTCAACATAATCATCAATACCGTCAAATGTTTGGCCTGAACCAACAACAGACGAACCAGAAGAACTCATATCCAGACTTACACCTGTTCCATGATCTCCGTTCGCTGTAGCATCTTTGAATCCATCTGAATCTGTAGCCCCCGTTTCACCCAAATGCCAGACTCCTGTAAATCCATCGGCCGTATCAAAAACAGCAGCTCCATCTTCACCTTCCGCAACAGTAGCATTATCCCAATGCATAGTAATAAACTGTTCACTATTATCCCCAAGTATGGTATCAACAAGGATCCATAATTCTGCTTTTTTATTCTCCAGGTCCCAGTATTCAACTTCATATTGAAGTACCTTTCCCGCGGAAGTAGAAAAACGAATATCTCCACCATCACTTTTTGCATCACTGAAAGAAAAATGAGATGAATCAAGACGTACTAGCAGCGGATAATTAACCAGCATTTCCTTTATATCAGCTCCTGAAACACTCGTATTAATAATAATTTTCTTTGATTTGTTCCATGCCCGGTAAGGGGCCACAACAGAAAGACTATCTGACACTACCTCCAGACTACTATCCAGTAAATTAAGGTTTGCACCAACACTATCTCCATATACAAGTTCCCGGTAACTTCCAACAGGTACATCCGACACAGCAACAAGTTGTTCAGTTACATTCTGAGTATTTATAAGTGCAGAAACACCAGTACCAGGAAGACAAACATAATCACCTTCTTTCGCACTTACCTCCTGAAGAGAAACGTTTATTTTACCCGGAGGTTTCAAAAACATTTCAGAAAGAGTGATCGTGGTATCCTTTTTTTCGGTTATATTAATACCTTGTTTTAACGCTAACATCAATCCTTTCGCACTAACCGCTTTTATGTTATAACTGCCAGTTTCTACGTTTTCAAAACGATATATCCCTTCTTCATCCGTTGTGTCAACCAAAGAATCAGGAACCGTACCATCCAAATAAGGGTTATAGGTCTTTGGATAAAGAGTTACCACAGTATTAGTCATATGAGCACCAGAGTTTACAGATATAATACCCGCTACTTCTATTGACTCTCCACCAGAAGCAGTCCCTGCAGTATCTTGACCCATACCACAACCAGATAGCATTAAAACCAACACAAAGATTATGAATAATGAATGATGAATGATGAATTTAAAAAATGACCCTTCGGGCACTTTGTAATTCATAATTTGTAATTTATAATTCATAATTAAAAGGCTTATTCTTTTTTCTGGTTAGGGTAAGTTTTACTCAATGGAAAAATCTGCATATTCACTTGATACACTCTATTTGCTTTATGACGCTGTACCAATTCGCCCACACGATACCTAAAGTTCCTCACTTCCTGCAAGAACTCTTCATAGCCAGCTTCATCAAGACCCAGGGTTATCCAGGATAATTTTTTTTCATCACCCGGAAAACGATCAAGACTTTCTTTAGCTTTGTCCATCATGGCTGCCAAATAATTATTGATGGAGGTAGATGTTGCATGTCCTCCGGTATCAATGTATTTATCAATGGGACGATAAAAACCATTTTCATCAGCTTCCACCAACTCCAGCTCTGCCAGTAAATTAATGGAGTTTTTTGCTTCATGCTCTCTTATAGAAGGAATAAGCATAAGCGCAACTTCATTATGGTTATCCCTAATATCCATAAACTCACATAATGCTCGAATTGCTGAGTGGTACCATTTGTCGTAATATTGATACATATGCGCACAGACTTTATATACGCAGGACATTCTGAATGACACCAGTTCTTCAAAATATTTCTTTTTCTTGCTATGACTTTTTGTCTGGTTAAAAAACACCATTGTTTTAAAATATTCTGATTCTTTTTTCTTTAACCTGCAATACTTAGCAAAAGCAGCAGTAAGATCTTTGGACATATTAGCCTTCCCGTGCATAACACTGGAAAGATGGCCAACTGAGATAATTTTAACATCATCACACACATCTTGCATGATTACAAGGCGCCCCCGCCGTTTATTATGTTCAAAATAATCCGCAAGATATTTCCGGTAATCGGTATAATTATATACTGAAACAGGTATCTTTTTTGTTGCCATACGTAATCAGCCCTGGATTTCTATTCCTACCAAATCTAATGATACCCTGAAACGTCAAATAAGGCAATATGTTTTTTGTAATATTTAACATTATTTCATCAATATATAACTTATAATTCACGTAATACCTTATTATATATAGAATTAAAGGTATTGCAACTTCTGTCTTTTAAATATGTTTTTTTAATGACAGATACTAAATATCCACCAGTTTCCTAAAAAGAAAAAGAACAATAACGGGTTAAGAAATATAATAGACAGTTTTACCACGCAGACAAAGATATTTTGCCTTTTCGTATTCCTCCTCTCCCCCGGCTTGCAGGAGGAGGGGCTAAGGGAGGAGAGGAGGATTTGAAGTTATTTAAATGGACGAATGGTACTATTTAAGCTTATTTACTGTACAGCACAGCCTTCCATAGGGTCTATACCCGAACGCACAATACCCTGGCGATAAACTGCCATATGACTGCCTTTTGAAGTGGTAAACTTAACTTTCCAAATGTAAACACCAGTACCCACATACCTGTCATGCATATCTTTCTGGTTCCAGACAAGCCAACTCTGAATTCCTTTGGTGGTCCTGCGGTACTTGTTGTCAATTTCACCGCAATGTCCAAAGTACTGTACAGACTGGAAAATATACTTTCCCATATGATCAAATATTGCAATTTCCGCTGTGTAAGCATCATCAATAAACACCTGCACCGTTGAAAGACAATTTTCCGGATATTCTGACAGGCCCGTCTGCTCGCTAAAACCCATACTACATTCCGTACCCGGATCCATAACCGAACCATCCCACTGTAACCCAACAGGCTTAACCCACATGCGCGCATATGCATATTCACCAAATCCGTTATCCATTAAAACCAGATCCCGGCCAGGAGTTACCGCACCATTTTCATTAATATGCAGATTAGCCATAAGAGAAAGTGGATCATCAACATCAGCCCCCACAACCGGTACATAAATATTTGAATATTGAAGAGATGCAGACGGTTCCACACCAGTAATAATCGTCCCTACGTCCTGAGGCCTATTTTGAGCTGGGGAAGCATCCACATAAGGCGCCAAAGGACTCATAAACAATTCATCATCAATGAGCGGTTTAATAGTTTCAGTTCCATTATCCAGGATAAATATCCAGCTCAAGCTATCAAATCCCTGCACCACAGGGTTAACACCCGCTAATGAAATCAAGGGATAAGCATCTTTGTTTTCCATATGCCGGGACTTAAAGAAAAAGAGGGAATCCCAAGGTGTTCCTGCGTTATGCAATTGCCTGATTTTTTCTGAAATAGTGATTATAAGAGTATCCGGACGTTTCCGTACAATACCATCTACATCTTTATAATATACATTACCGGATGTTCGTTTTTCTGCAGATACAATAACCGGTCCGACTGCGTCTTCTATAGTTACACGTTGCCCTTGAAATATTGGACCTTCGGGCAAATTTAAAAAGGGTGGATTTTGTATATCTCTGCCGGTAACATCAGCCGGAAACACTGCCTGGGAACGATCCAGTACACCGGGTAAGACCACAGTAATAGTAGACAAATTTCCGGGAACATAATTTACAGGACTAAATTCGGGGAAGGATGGAGTTGCCTGGACCACCTGTTCCTGAGCACCCTCATAGGGCCAGTCTATTGAACTTACCTGGCCTGGTAATGACGGTATAGATGATTTAAAATTAACAAATATTGAATCCACCTGTCCATCACCGTTACCATCCACGATCCAGGCTTTTTCAACAGGCACATAGGCCGCTGTTACGGTTATACTTATTGCCGCAGGCCCGTTTTGTGCCGTTAACATCATTGTATTTATCAATTCACCAGGATTCAAGCGACCTTCTATAACATTATTATGCTTATCCGGTAATTCAGTAAAACCAAGCGATACTACTGCTTCAAAAACTCCATTATCTTTTGAAGTTTCAATTGCCCTGACTGTAAGCGCATCCCCTGCATCTGTTGATAAAGTTACATACAACGTATCCACCAGATAAATATCAGGAGTATTATGGGTTAAGCGTACTTTTATACGGTTTCCTTTTGATTCTCTATAGGTTTTAATGATTGAATTTCCGGCTAAATCAATTAACTGTATTTCTGTATTAACATTATCCATAATGGACACGACTTTTTTAACAGAGGTTCCATACACAGGGTCTGTATAATAAGCCACCAAATTATCAATATCCTGGCAATGGAGGACATCATCATTAAACGCGCCTACCATCGCTTCATCTTTTTTAAACACACCGCAATACTCATTTGACCCAAAAGTTGTTTGCAGCAGTTCTACCCCTTTCAGTAAATCGCCGGAACTTTTACATTCCACCTTTTCCAGCAAAAGTGTATCCTGATACGCAGCGGAAAACACCTGATCTTCCACACAAACTTTTACTGCATTTGTCTGCCGATAGATAAGAGAACCCGTTGTCGCGTCCCTCAAGGAAATTTGTTCTTGCCTGTTCGCATAAGCCGTAGACAAAACGGCCTTCACCGTATCCCCGGCAAGCTTTTCAATAGTTCCCGCCCGGTGTGTTGCAACATTAACTACAATTTCACCAGAAAAATAGAACTGTAGCTTTCCGTCTCCAGGAACAGCTGTGGGGTTATCATGAAGCATAAGCTCAAGAGTCCATATTCCTATACTGTCGTTTTTTCCTGTAAGGTTTAAATGAGCCATCTCAGTGTCAATTATCTTTCGCCCCTGACCATCAGTACTTGTGAGAGTAATATGTACAGACTTACGAATCAGACCAGATATATAATCATCCTCATAATACAAATAGACCATCCCTGAGGACGCATCCCAGATCCCTCTTTCCATAGTGAGAGCAGGTATTGAATAATCAGCATTTGAAAAATAGATTTGCCCTTTTTGCTGGCCTGGCATCCCAAAGTTTTTACTGTCACTTGCTTCCAGTTGGTCTACAGGATCCACATAAACAACCTTGACACCATCACCTTTCCTCATTCGAAATTTACCATTGCCCTGTATCACCGGGGGGGATTGGGAGGATGGTGATACAGGGACAATGACGCCAAACTTACCGGGAGCAATTTCCATTAGTTTATAACTTTCTTTATCTGTTAGAGCAGTGTTATTTTCACCTTTGGTATTAGTAACCGTCACCACATACTCATCCATGCGGTCTTTATCATAAACCCTGTCCATAACAACGATGTATAATCTTTCTTCATCTCCGGTAAACGAGCTAATTGGTTCCCAATCTTTGGAAGCAAAAAATACGGTTCCCGGATAAGGTGCTGGCATAAGTGGGAGTACCGCTTTGCTTATATCTCCTGCCAATTTTTCTACGGTTCCCGCCATATGGGTAGCAACCTCTACCCTGATTTCACTGGAGAAGTAATACTGAAGAATACCATCACCAGGTATAGCAGAAGTATCCTCAATCAAAGGAAGTTCAATCGTCCATTCACCAATTTCTCCCCGTTGCCCGGAAAGATGTAAATGAACCGTTTCCCGGTCAACAATCTCAGCACCATTTTCATCTGAACCTATTACCACGATATCCGCTGTCTTCCGGATAATGGTGGATACATAATCATCCTCATAATAAAGGTATACCCTGCCCTGAGACGCATCCCATTTGCCGCTTTCAATGACCCGAGCAGGCACGGTAAAATTTGCGTTTGCAAAATGAATAATCCCTGACTGTTGAATCTGAATACCATACATTTGGTCATCCTGGGCTTTTAGTTTATCAACAGGGTCAACATATACCACGGAGAGCATATCTCCCTTACGTATTTCAAAACGGGAGTTCCCTTGAACTACAGCGGGACTCAGTTTTGAAAGCGTTACCGGGACAGTAGCACCGTATTTCCCTGGTGCTATTTTCCTGAGTTTAAAAGTTTCTTTGTCAGGAAGACTGGTATTATTTTCAGCTTTAGTATTGGTGAGGGTAATGCTATATTCATCCAAACGGGAAGGATCAAATTCCTGGTCCTCCACTACAACATAGAGCAGGGTTTCTTCACCGGTAAGGGAAACAACTTTTTCACCATATTCATCTGCAAAATACACTTTACCAGGAAGGGGTAATGGCGTTATCTGAAATGCAGCCTCTGGTTTATCTTGACTATTAAGAGGATTATCCCATGATGCGCTGATTCTATCAAAACTTGACACCTCAACCATGCCGTTGGAGGGGGATGTTGGGAGTACGGCAAAGTTGAGTGTGTCTGTAAATATAAGAGCATTACCCGTATTCCGGGAATGCTTTAAAATAAATGTTTCAATATCTTTACTGGTACCCGTACTTATATCAAGAACAACAGAAGTAAGTGTCGCATAAGGAGCGGTTAAAGTAACGATAAATTGGTTATCTGTTTCGGTAAGACCGCTTATTCCACTCAAAATTTGACCGCTGACACTGGTAAGCTCAATTTTAGAATCATAGGCAGTCTTTATATAGTTCTCTGTGATAGTATCACTACTGACCTTGCCGTCCCTTGCAAAAGCTTTCAATACCGTAGTTTCCGTAATTTCAATAGGAGTGGTATATAACTGGTAAGTTCCGTTATTCAAACTGTAATAGATTTTCGCATTGGTAGTGGCCGTATTTAAACTAACGGTTTCTGCAAATTCAAAACTTTTACTTGCAGGATCTGCAACAGGCTCTTCTACTTCAAAGCCCTGATTAGCAAGAGATGCCCACATAATTGCATCATAAGTTATTTGTTCAACAGCTTCTGCGTTTTGCAAATATTGCGGTTGAAAAGAAAGATTAACCGCACGACGTGTATCATTACCAAAGGCAAGAATTGTAGAGAATTCATCTACATTACCAACATGGGCGCCATTAGGAGCTACTCCCTGCTGAAAGCCCATAAACGAGACAACATGCAAAAAGGAAGGGAGTACCGTAAATTTATCCGCATCCGCTTCACAACGTCCATTTACAGCATAAGGTTTAAAATCAAGGTGAGCAGAGGGTACATAATATTTAACAGCATTTTTTATAATACCTGGCTCTTGAGGAACATCGTTTTCCGGATTAAGAGTTATCCATAACTGGGGATAGTCTCTGGCGGCACCCATGGGAGCGGGACCGTTACTATAATCGGTAATGCCAAATATCTGGGAAGCGGTGAAAGCAGCATCATCACCAACAGATACAATACCAACTCCATTCTGTGTTAAATAAGTTATAACTTCAGGAAGATAAGGGCCATTCTGACTGCGCCATCCGGCCTGTACATGTACAAGCACATGAGGAAGATTAGGAGCGAATACCGCTTTTACCGCACTAAGATTTGTTATCTCCGTCCGTCGAATTTCTATATTTGGAACACCATTGATAGCTTCCAGTACAAAATCTTTGGCAACTCTACCCACATCACGTGTACCGGAAGGACACGAAGTCGAACCAACGGAATTATAATTCCAGAGCACTAATACCCGTACTGAATCTTCGTGATTTTTGTCATATCTATATTTGGCGACGGACCAGCTTTCTGATACAAAAACCACTCCCAACAGGAGAGAAAGAAGTAGTACAGACATTTTCATTGTTCTTTCCATTATCACCCCTCTCTTTGATTTTCTCTTGAGACCTTTGAAAATCAATTGATGGTACGAATATAAGGCAAACACCTGATCACCGCACACCATTTTAGCAATATTGTGAAACTTTTTTGCTATTTATTACAAATTTACCAAATGATATAGCAAAACCGATTATTTTATCATTACAAAACCAATAATTCTGAGTACAAAAGAATAAAGAATTCTAGCAATACATTATTTAATTGTATAAACAAAAACCACATACTAGCCTTATTTTAAAGGCCATTGGATTTACTATCAAAAAAAGAGGGCAGACTGAATATAATTATGAGTTAGGAATCATAATAATATTTTCGGGTTCTCGATTGATACCCAAATTGTTTATAATATTTGAATAAAATTGTTCTATTTCACTAATATTTGGATTTATTTGACGAAATATAGCTAAATAGTACTATTATTTTATATTTCTACACTAATCGTAATGTAGAACTTAAATTACCAAAAATTTAACTGTAGAGTTACATGGGAAGCACTAAATTGAAGTCAGAAGAAAAGAGAACTTATTAATGTTACTTATTCTTCTTGGGTTCACCTTTAATAACCTGATAGGTAACAGGTTTTTTGCAAATCTTTTTTGCCGTCCACATAATGGCATCATACAAAATTTGCTTGGAGGCATTTAAATTATGCACATTCTCAGGTTGATAATTCAGCATCACTGCACGCCAATTATTTACGTCCGTAATTGATATAGTTGGATATTCCCCGCCTCC
>JADFYW010000279.1 GCA_015232855.1 Fibrobacteria bacterium | reverse complement strand
GAGCTGGTAACTCTGAACTGAAAACTGACAACGCAGAACTTCTTGAATAGCCTATCCAAGTAACTTTGAACTTTGAACTGGTAACTCTGAACTGAAAACTGACAACTTTGAACTTCTTCAATAGCCTATCCAAGTAACTTTGAACTTTGAACTAGTAACTTTGAACTTCTTCAATAGCCTAGCCAAGTAACTTTGAACTTTGAACTTTGAACTGGTAACTTTGAACTGGTAACTCTGAACTGAAAACTGACAACTGATCCATTTTATTTTACCAACCGTGCTATTCTCCATTTAACAGCAATAAATCTATTGTTATAATGCACAATATATTTTTCTTTCATTTCTAACCCTATTGAGTCACTATGTCTGAAACTGCCCAAACCGTCAATGCGCTAAGCTCCGAATTTAACCAGCTCGGGCTTCACCGGCCCATGCAAGTCTCCCGTTATGAGGTTGGGCAAGTGCTTAAATATGATATACATGGAGTACAGGGGGGCGGTCGGGGCCGCATGAAGCTTGTGGTGGATAAATTTGTGGGGGGCGGTTTTGCCGGACAGGTTTATCGGGTAAAACTGGAAGAGCTTGAGCTGACCGAAGGGGAAGCACCCGCATTGGTTCCCGGAGGTATGTATGCTATCAAAGTACTTATTCCGCCCAGTGGCTTTTCGGTTTTGTTTCGGAATGTATTATATCGTATTGGTTTTCAGGGTGCTTTTCAGCTCCAGGTAAACCCGGCTGCAGCCCGCTCCGGGGCCCTGTGGCAGCAGTTTATTCAGCGAGGGGCGCAAATTAAATTCGGGCATAGCGATTCAGTGGCCAGCTTGTATGCGACATTTGTTGATAGTGAACTGGGAAGCTGTGGTGAGATTAGTGAGTGGATTGAGGGGCGTACCTGGCAGCTTGAGGTGGATGATAGACTCGACTTGCTCAAGCAGTGGAAAAAGGGGAAACCGGTAGCCGAAGAGAAGCTTGGGAGTCCCGAATTTCGTTCAAAAAAAGTATTTATGGATGAGTTTGTGGATTTGTTACACGAAATTGGGGCCCATGAATTTGCCCGGCAATATGAATGGTCCACTTGCAAGAGCCAGCCTAATTGTTTAAAGCGCCTGAATACCGAGGGCGACCCAAAAAAGGGCCTGGTGGCTGTTGACTTTCGGGCAGGTCTTGTGTTACTACCCTTTTTGCCTATGAGCCCGGGAGATATTCCCCTCATTTTTAAAGGTCTTGCCCGGGGCAGTCTGGTACAGTTTGACCGGGGGAGTATAAAAGAACTTGAGGATTATATTGCGGGATATCCTGAAGAATTTTCGGGTATGGAGCCTCTTCTGGAAGAACTAAAAGAAGCAGAACATATTTACCGGAACTCTCTTCCTGATATTGCCCATAATCCATTTGGCCTTTTTAATCCCAAACGACTGGCTATAATGAAGCAGAGTACCGTTACTTCCTGGCGTATCAGAAATCTGATAAGTGAAGCAACTGAAGTAAAACTGCAGAAAAGTTTTCTGCCTTATTTGGTTTTTCTTTTGTTGGGTTGTGTTCCTTTTCTGGGGCGAGCTCTTCGGAAATGTTGGGGCCGGGAAGATTGGCGGCGTCATTATGCCTCTATGCTTGGAAATTTTTCTTATTTGGGAAAAGCGGTTTCAGGGAAAATTATTGAGCGTTTGATTGGCTGGTATCGGGCCGGTCGCATCACTGAAGAACGAGTGGGCAGGCTTACCGCAAATAAGGCGGGATTCCTTCTGCACCTTCCTTTTAGTTTTTTGCCGGTTGGTCTGCACCGGCTTTGTACCGATAGTGCTTATGCCAAAGACCGTGTTTACCAACTGATGGTGCGGCCAGTGAGACTTTATTTTGATAAAGAACTTCGCGAGCAATGGCTAAGGGATATGGTAGCTGATGGTCGGGAAAAGAACTTACTCCATGAAGAAGATGAAAAAACGATTCTCTCACAGTTAAACGAGCCCTTTATTCAAAAGTATTTAAAGAGTCTTGCGGTGCATGTTTGTACGGTACCGGTAACCCAGGTGGTTTCGGTGATAGTGGCCCTTACTTATGTCCTTATGCATCCGGAAATGCCAAGAGCCCACGCATGGGGTATTGGAGTGGGTATTATTGCTTTATTCCAGGTAGTGCCTATTTCTCCTGGTTCTCTTGCCCGCGGATTATATGTGCTGTTTTTGGTACTCCGGGAACGGAACTTTAAAGATTATAACATAGCGGTATTTCTCGGGTTTTTTAAATATATCGGCTACCTGGCGTTCCCCATCCAGATGAGTTACCGCTACCCGGCCCTGGCGCGTTTTATGTCGGGTTACTGGGCCACTGAAGCGGTGCATGTGGTTCCGGTATTTGGTGAAAAAGGTGCACTCCTGGAGCATGCAGTTTACAGTCTCTTTTACAACTGGCCCTTAACTATCCGCCGCCGTATGAATGAACGGGCCGAAATCCGTAAGACCCTTAATACCCGGCTCTGGCATGTGCCGGTTATTGCCCTCCTTGGGGTCGCGGTAATGGGCGGCGCTCATTATGTATGGCTTCAAACCACCGGTCAGCAGCCTTCAGTAAAAGATTTCTGGTGGCTTAATGTACTGGTTCCCGGTTTGGGGGCGGTAGTAATTACCCTCGCTGCTGGTGGTGCGGTAATGTGGAAGCGTATTGCCGGTGGAGCGGTAAGCGGCCTGGTTATCGCTGTGTTATACACCTTCGTTATGGTCTATGGTATGGGCGCTGGTTCTGAAACCGGAGACCTTATCGTAAGTGGATTGTGGCGTTTCTTTATTTTTACCCTGGTATCAGTTGCAGCAGTTGTTGGTACGGAGATGAGTTTGCAGGGAAAAACGGATTAATTTATAATTCTTCTGTATGTCACTAAAACATAACACATTTAAAATGAATAAGTTATGATAATAAGTTTTTTTATTTAAAAAAAAATAACTAAAACTGATTGACTTTTTTTAAATCCGGGCTATTATTTGTAGAGATGGTTTTAGCAGGCTCTGCTTACCCAGATTTTGTTCAGATTAACAGGTATGAAATAAACTGAATCTGACCAGAAAGGCTTTTGAAGGATTTCTGGTAGAGAGATGTATGCTAAAAAGCTAATAGCCCTCCTGTGAGGCACTAGAGTAAAAGGAGAAAAAATGAAAAAACTTTATTATCTTATCGCTGTAACTTTTTTAATACTGTTACATCCCCTGCAATCAATAGCAGTTACCATTTCGTCAAATGGGCACTGGCTAAAGTATAAAGACAAAAATGTGTTGCTTGTAGGCGAATCACATACTCAGGGCTGGCAGCAGTTGGGTCGTGACTTTGATCAGTATGCCTATATTGATACCCTTGCTCATTTTGGTATAAATGTTTTGCACCTGTGGCCTTTTATGGCCAAACAAAACCAGACCGGAGATGCCCGGATAGGGTATGATTCGCCTGAAATCTGGCCATGGACTTACTCGGGTGGGAAATTTAATCTTGATGAATTCAATGAGGACTACTTTTTGCGCCTTGATAGTCTTATCAGCTATGCAGATAAAAAAAATATAGTGGTAATGTACCAGTTCTTTGATGGATGGACAAAAAGCTCCAGCTTTAGTACGCACCCCTTCAATGCGGCTCTTGGTGGCCCATTGTCAGCCAATACCCAATTTGTTGAGTTGGCGAATTACAATGCTGAAATGGAGGAGCAGTACAGTGCCTCCTGGGCAAGGCAACAGAAACATCAATATTTTCTT
>JADFYW010000278.1 GCA_015232855.1 Fibrobacteria bacterium | reverse complement strand
CGATTAATGCCCATGCCAGTGCAGCAGCAGGTTTGGATTATGCAATCTACATCTCCCCTGCTGTTGGTGGAAATAATTGGATAGCTGCTGATGGTTCCGTAGGTGCTGCTGAAGTCTGGCAACCAGTGGCTACTTGGGGTACCGAGACAATTACCGGACTCAGTGCACCAGTTTCACAATACAGCATTCAAGTGAAGAGTAGAAACTCCGTGGATGATGCTACAGAATCTGATCTTTCTACCGCCGCACAGGCAGCTAACTCTGCTCCGGTTGGTGGCTATAGCACAGATAATGTAATTCCCGCTGCTCAGGTCACCCAGTCAACTGACGGCAATGGTATTCTTACCATAAACTTTAAAGTAAAAGACCTTGACGTTGATAATGTGACTTTGAATACCTTTGAGTACTCAGTGAATAGCGGTAGTGCCTGGAGTGCTCCTACTAATGCAGATGCTTCTGAAGCGCTTTCTACCAATTGGGAAAGTAACTCATACACTTCAGCTGCAACTTTTGGTGATGCCAGCTCATTCAGTTTTACCTTTAATACCAAGCATGCCGATGTCACCGGTCTCAATGGAATCGCACAAACTGACGTCCAGATTCGGTTCACGGTTAACGATGCTACGACAAATTCTGCTAGTCCTGCAACCTCTGAAGATGTCGTTGTGGATGATCTGGACCCTGTTGCCTCTGCTGCCACCCATTTTGAATCAGCTCCGGTTGCTGGAACTGAAATCACCCTGGATGCGGCCTTTACCGAAACAAATCCAAATACCAATACTTATTACTACCAGCTGAATGGTGGTGCTTATGATGGTGGAACTGCTGGAACTACTGACAATGCAGATCCTGCTGCTCTGGCCATAACCGTTGGGGAAATAAATGGAGATGATTATTACTCAGCTATTAAGACTACCCATGTGGACGATTATGGCAATACCGTGACCAGCGAAGTTGTTTCCAACACCTACGTAAAGCCATACACTCCTCAAGCACCCACCATTAGCACTCCAACTGTTTCAACCGTCAATGCAGTAGTTAATGCCCATGCAAATGCGGCAGCTAGTTTGGATTATGCGATTTACATATCCCCTGCTGTTAGTGGGAACAATTGGATTGCAGCTGATGGATCTGTTGGAGCAGCTGAAGTCTGGCAGACTGTTGCAACCTGGGGAACAAAAACTATTACCGGACTGAGTTCACCGGTTTCACAATATAGCATACAGGTTAAGAGTCGGAATTCAGTGGATAACGCTACTGAATCAGACCTTTCCACTGCCGGGCAAATAACCAATACTGCTCCGGTTGGAGGCTATACAGCGGATAACGTAATACCGACTGCTCAAGTAACTCAGTCCACCGATGGTACTGGTACTCTCACCATTACCTTCAAGGTTAAGGATACAGAAAGCGACAATGTTACTCTGAACACCTTTGAATACTCGGTTAATAGTGGTGGAGCCTGGACTGCACCTACTAATGCCGATGCATCCGAAGCACTTTCTACTAACTGGGAAAGTAACTCCTACACTTCAGCGGCTGCTTTTGGTGATGCAAGTGCATTCAGCTTTACCTTTAACACCAAGCATGCAGATGTCTCGGGGCTTGATGATGTGGACCAGGCTGATGTGCAGGTTCGCTTCACGGTGAATGATGCTACAACAAATTCTGCCAGTCCCGCTACTTCTGAAGATGTAAGCCTGGATGATCTCGACCCCTCAGTTTCCGCTGCCACTCATTTTGAAACTGCTCCGGTTTCAGGAACTGAAATCACCCTGGATGCTGCCTTTACTGAAGCTAATCCAAATACCAACACCTATTACTACCAGCTTAATGGTGGTGCTTATGATGGTGGAACTGCAGGAACTACTAATTCGGCAGACCCAGCTGCTCTGCCTATAACAGTTGCGGAAATTAATGGCGATGATTATTTCTCTGCTATCAAAACCACCCATGTGGATGATTTTGGAAACACCTTTACCAGTGAAGTGGTTTCGAACACTTATGTGAAACCCTATACTCCTCAGGCTCCTTCGGTGAGTAATCCGACGGTTTCAACCGTGGATGTTGCAGTGAATGCTAATGCCAGTGCTGCAGCCAGCCTTGATTATGCGATATATATTTCCCCTGCTGTTAGTGGTAATAATTGGGTACAGGCAGATGGCTCTGTTGGTGGGAGTGAAATCTGGCAGACTGTCGCTACCTGGGGGACAAAGACCATTACCGGACTCAGTTCACCGGTTTCCCAGTACAGCATACAGGTTAAGAGTAGAAATTCCGTAGATGATGTAACGGAGTCTGACCTTTCTACTGCCGGAAGCTTTCCGAATACTGCACCTGTTGCGGGCTACTCTGCGGATAACGTCGTCCCAGCTGCCCAGGTAAGTCAATCCACTGATGGCAACGGCACAATCACGGTGACCTTCCGGGCCAAAGACGCGGAATCGGATTTGGTTTCCCTTGAGAGTTTTGCCTATAGTGATGATGGTGGCAGCAACTGGTATACTCCTGCTAATGGTGATAATTCAGGTGCAATAGCCGATGGTTGGGCAGATAACAGTGGCAACAATTTCAGTTCTGCCACAGACTGGTCCGGGACTGCCCATAGCTTTACCTTCAATACCAAACATGCTGATGTGGTGAGTAGCCATAGTTTAAGTACTCAGGATATAACTAATTTACAAGTCCGCTTTAAAGTGAATGATGCTACAGTAGCTTCAGACCTGGCAACTTCAGAAGATGTAGCGTTGGACAATGCTGTGTCTGTGGTTGCTGCTGCTATCCATTATGAAACGTCTCTGGTTAACGGTACCTCAATTACCCTGGATGCCGCCTTTACCGAAACCAATCCCGGGACAAACCAGTATTTCTATAACCTGAACAACAATGGCTATGATGCCGGTTCTGATGGAACGAGCGATGTTGTTGATCCCGATGCCCTGGCAATTACTACCGCTGCCCTTAATGGTGATGATTATATTTCTGCCATAAAAGCTGTCCATACCGATGATTTTGGAAATGTCACCACCAGTGAATCCACTACTGATACCTATGTAAAGCCCTATACACCCGCTGACCCAACCGTTAACACTCCTACAGTCTCCACTATAAATTTCGCCATTAATGCTCATGCCAGTGCGGCTTCTGGTTTGGATTATGCCGTGTATATTTCTCCTGCTGTTGGTGGTAATAACTGGATAGCAGCAGATGGATCTGTGGGCGGTAGCGAAGTTTGGCAGAGTATCGCAACCTGGGGAACAGAGACTATTACCGGTTTGAGTTCACCGGTTTCCCAGTACAGTATACAAGTTAAGAGCAGAAACTCGGTTGATGACGCTACCGAGTCCGACCTTTCTACTGCGGTGAATGTACCTAACTCAGCTCCTTCGGTAGGATACAGTGCAGACAATGTGATCCCTGCAGCTCAGATAGTTCAGTCAACTGATGGCAATGGAACGATAACCGTTTCTTTCCGGGTAAATGATACGGAATCTGATCTTATTACTCTGGAAAGTTTCGAATATAGTGATGATGGCGGCTCTAACTGGTATGCACCCACCAATGGCGACAATTCCGAAGCAATGGCTGGTGGATGGGCCGATAATAGCAGCAGTAAATTTTCTTCACAAGCTGATTGGGCCGGGACTGTACACAGCTTTACGTTTAACACCAAACATGCTGATGTCATCAGCAGCCATACCCTAAGTTCTACGGATATCAGTAATTTTCAAATACGTTTTAAAGCAAATGATGGT
>JADFYW010000277.1 GCA_015232855.1 Fibrobacteria bacterium | reverse complement strand
ATAACAACTGCTGCACTGCCCGGTCTATTGGCAGCGGGTGACAAATCAACATAAGGAGATTCGCTATTCATATAAAGCAAATCGCCAACAAATGGAATTTGCTGACTGTTATCATTATTTATAATAAAAACCCACTCCAGGCTGTCCTCTCCCTGAATTACCGGAACAGAACCAGTCATTGTCGTAAGAGGAACAGGCACTGAATATTCATCAGACGATGATTGAAACAAAAACAGAGAATCCCAGAGGGCCCCCTTATCATGTAATGGTTTTATTTTTTCTGATAAAGTAATAACCAATGTATCTGGTGTTTTTCGCAACCGACCAAAAGAATCTTTAAATATTTTTGTACCCGGAGAAATCAACCAGGCTTTAGTGATTACAGCCCCCATTCCATCTTCAATAGGGACTGTAAGGCCCTGAAATGCGGAGTTAACCGGTAACTGAAGAGTGGGACGAGTACCCCCCGCAGAAAGACTGGTTGCATAGAGTGGAAACACTTCATTTTGTCTGTTTAAAACACCAGGGAGCAAAACAGAAATAGTCGTAAGATCCCAGCTTGCATAATTAATGACATTCATAGACGGGTTTGATGGTAAATAGGCAGCTTTATAGCCCTGAAGACCTTCATCAGGCCAGTCTATAGACGTTATATATTCTGGTATTACTGAGAGAGAACTATGAAACCTTATATAAATTGAATCCGCCTGACCATCATTGTTACCATCCACAATCCAGCAACGCTTCACCGGCACATAAGCAGATATAATTTCCAGACTTTTTTCTATTTTACCCGATACTGCGGTGACCGTCATATGAGCGGGAAAAGATTGCAAATTAAGTGTACCTTCCAGTACGCTGTCTCTTTGATGGGGAGTTTCTGAAAAGCCAAAAGAAAATTCCGTTTCAAACACATTACTCGCAGTACCAGTCTCAATAAGGTTCAATATAAGTGAATCCCCCCCACTCGTATTTAACCTGACTGGCAAAGTATCAACACTATACAAATCCGGTGATTTATAGGTAAGGCTCAATTTAACCCGGTTACCACCCCCTTCAGAAAATACAGAAACTGGGGCCCCCGTCATGTCCTGAAACATCAATTGTGTGATGGTATTATCAAACAGAGAAATACGACCAACGGCTTTTGTGCCATAGACAGGATCTGTATAATAACCAACAAGATTATCTACATCCTGGCAATGCAATATACTATCCAGAATAGTGCCTGACTCCCCTTCTCTTTTTAAAATACTGCCACAATATTCACCGTCCCCCACAGCAGTTTGTATCAAAGCTACGTCTACTATTTTGTCTCCTGAATTCACACAGGTTACTTTCTCCAGCAGCAGAGTATCAATTGCCTGCTCATTAAAAACCTGGTCTTCCACACAAACCTGCACTTCAGCAGTATGACGATCAACGGTTTTTCCAGAAACAGCATCTTTCAGTAAAACTCGTTCTTCAGCATTCATCCTTGCCAGATTTAGCACCGTCCGAACCGTATCGCCGTCAACAGTTTCAACCGTATCAGCAGTATGGGTAGCAATTTCTGCCGTTACCACAGCTTTAAAATGGAACTGCAATTTTCCATCTCCAGGAATCATAGATGAACTACCTTCCAGAGGTACAAAAACCGCCCAGGTACCAATATTTCCACTCATCCCAATAATTGTTAAATTTACTATTTCGGTGTCAACGAACGTTTTCCCCCTGGCATTCGTATTGACAATAGTAATCCTTGCCTTTTTCAAGATCAAAGACGACAGGTAATCATCGGTGTATTTCAGGTACACGACATCTTTTTCCACATCCCAGATATTGCCGGGCATTACTTCAGCCGGCACAGACCAATCTTCGTTGGTAAAGAAAACGTTACCAGGCTGCTGAGCAGCAACCCCGAACCCGATAATATCATTCTTACCAGAAAAAGACAGGGGACTTATATATGCCACCCGCAGTTCATCCCCAGGCTGAATATCCAGAGTATTATTTCCCTGCTGCACACTCCCCGATGTACTAACATTCAATGGGGCAATATATTTTCCCGGTATCAATTCAACTAAGGATACCACCTCATTATCAAGCTGTCTGCCCCCATTCCCCGTATATTTATTACTGAATGTCACTACATAACCTGATAACCGGGCAGGATCAAGAACAGCATCTTCCACCACCGCATAGAGTCTGTTTTCCGTTCCGTTAAGATTGGTTAAAAGCCGGGTGCCATTGGAATCAGCAAAGTATACCTTTGCTTCTTTCAATCCGGGGATAACCGAAAATGAAGCGGAAGGATTATCGTTTGCATTTTCAGGATTAACCCAGCGTACCTTCACACTATCATAACTGCCTGCATTAACTTTTTCAGGCAGCATGGCCCCGGAACCTGCAATAAAGGGAATAGTGTCTTCAAACAAAAGTGAATGTTCCCGAACGAGTGGATTTGATAAAACAATCGTATCAAGATCATCTCTGTTAACCGTGTTAACTACTATCGCTACACGGGTAAGATTTGCATTAGCCGTAGTCAGTCTTATGACAAAATTAGAATCGTTCTCTGTTAAATAACTGAGACCTCCTAATGGTACCCCATTTGCAGTATAAAGTTTTAAATCAGAACTGTAACCCGTTTTAGAATATACTTCAGATATGGTATCACTATTTTCCCAGCTCTCTTTTTTTGCAAAGGCTTCTAAAACCGTATTATTTGTTATCTCAACTGCAGTACCGGTGTATTTTACAAAATCTTCAGTGTCAGTAAACCGGTAAAATATTTCTACACCGCTATCAATAGCGGTAAAGTGTAGTTCCTGTTTAAAACTGAATTGGGTACCTGGTGGAGTAATCTCGGGGGGAGAAAGTTTTTGAGGACATATCCTTAATGCCGGTTTCGTATACATATGCACTTCATTATCACTATAAAACGGATTACCTCCTGTATAAATACTGAATCCATGAAAAAAGCACACAATTTCATACCGTTCGCCATCCAATTCGAATAAAATACTGTTCCAGCCCCAGCCAATACCACAGCGGGAACTATTTTCACATGCACCCATATCATTAATACTTATCTGCGGACTCAATGTGGGTAATTCAACGGATCCCGTTGGTAAGGTGTTTCTTGCCTCTTCCATGGTATTAGCAAGACCTTTTTTGACATTTGATTCTATGACACCGCCGTAATCCCTGTCTACAAACTCATATTCCCACTTACTATACCCATATAAAGTTACTCCATAGGCTTCTGTAAGTTCAGGAACATCCCAGGATAAAGAACTATAACTGAAATTCCCGCTTCCCAAAAGTGAATCCGGGAAATATGTTCTGGTTTTATTTAATAATGGCCTGTCGTAGAGATTATTACCATTAGTTTCAATACAGCCTGAACTTACGGCCTGGACCACAACCATCTGTAAACAGAAAACAAGAACTGCAATTACAGTAAATTTGAAAAATGATAAATTCATTATAGATATAGCATACAATTAATTAACCTTAATTTATACAAAAACTCCATTCTTCGCATACCAACCTCTAAAGCTTTTCATTTTAAAAAGGCTTAATTTTCCAAAATTAAGGGAAAATGGGAACTTCATCTTTCTGGTATTCTTAGTACAAACAGCTGACGTGAGTCGAAGAAAAAGCAGTGTCCCCAAAACAATATGTTAAGGAATTTGCTTTATTTTAAGGGTTTTTTATCGCAGCAGAATTAGTTTTTTCAACAATAACCGACTACCTGCCTGAATTACTGCAAAATACTGC
>JADFYW010000276.1 GCA_015232855.1 Fibrobacteria bacterium | reverse complement strand
AATTTGGGTGGTGAGCAGCTTACCGTTACCTATACCGACCCGCTCTACACTTCTGATGTGGCCATTGGAAACGCACAGTATGCGGGCAAGACCGTTGCGACGCCAACAATTTTACCTGTAAGCGGGACATGGTTTCAGGATGACACAACCTTTACGCTATCTACAACCACAGGTGGCACCAGCATTCATTACACTCTTGATGGTTCCCAGCCTGATGAAACGACGGGATTGGATTATTCCGGAGGAGTATTTATTGACGCAGGTACCACTATAAGAGCGGTTGCTTATATTTCAAATGGTGCTGGTAATTTTGCAATTTCAAATGATACACTTTATACATTGAATAAACGTGGTGATTTGGGAATACCGTATGCTAATCCAGCCTCAACGTATTTTACTGAAGATACGACTGTTTTTCTTGTCCCGGGTGATTCCAGTAATAATATCTGGTATACCACTAATGGTGTTGATCCGGATTCTACAGATGGAGTGAATAGTACCCGATATGATTACAATGGTTCCGGCATTTCAATTTCCGGAGATTCAGTAGATATTAAGTTTTATGCTACTTATGGAACAAATGTTCCCAGTTCTATTGTCACTGAAACTTATTTGAAACGGGATACCTTAACCCCTCCTGTTTTTACACCCGCATCTACTACCTTCCTTACCGATACTTCAGTCGTTTTGTCTCATGGGGTAGCAAATACCACCATTTATTATACAACTGACGGTTCTACTCCTACTACTGCCAGTAACGAATATGACGGACCAATTTCGGTAACGGGTCCAACAACCATTAAGGCTATCGCTTATAATCTTCCGGCTTATGTACAATCTGCGGTGGATTCTGCAGAATATATGCCTATCCTTACTATTATTGCAACGCCTGCGAGTCAAAATTTTGACTTTCAGCAATCGGTGGTATTAAGCTCAAATGAAGGTACGGCCACTATTTATTATACCCTTGATAATACTTCACCCGATTCGTCTGAAGTTGGGTCCACCATTGAATATACAGGGACACCTATCCTCCTGACGGAGACCACTACAATAAAAGCCATTGCAGTAAAAACGGATTGGCGTACCAGTGATGTGTTTTCTCAAACCTATACACGAAGTTCTACTGCTTCTCTGTTGGAACTTTTGGATTCCAATGGGACGGTGGTTCCCAATAATGTTTTAAAGGGTGATCAAAGCAAGTATGCGGTGCGTATTTCAACGAACTTTGGTGGCTCAAGTACACTCACTCCTCTGGCCGTAACCACTGGTGCGGGTGACAGTGAAACTCTCAGTCTGGTTACTATTACTGGTTCCAGTGCAAGTTATGCTAGAATTTTCAGAGACAAATTCAGTTTTGTCCAGGGAACGGCCAGTGCTTCAGATGGTATATTACAGACTTCCCATTATGATACTATTGTAGTAACCTGGACTAATCCTCTGGATGGGGGAGACGTGGTGGTTGATTCCCTGTTTGTACAACCTGCTGATAATGCATCTAAGGTGTATTTTGCAACCGGACTACTGTTAACCGATACCACTTCCAGTCTGACGGAAAGTAATACGACTATTTACGTAATTGTAACCGATCAACAGGCCCATAGCGACTCAAGTTTTACAGCATTGATTACCACTCCTACGGGAGATAGTGAAACAGTCGCCTTGACCTGGCAGAATTCCATGCTGGTAGGCTCCATTGTGGCGAATTATAATACAACAGCGGTCAATGACGGCTCACTGCAGATTAATCTTGGCGGCGAACAACTGACTGCAAGATATGCTGATCCTCTGTATACTGTGGACGTGTCCACCAAAACAGCACAATATGCCGGAAAGTCTATTGCTACTCCTGCCATTCTTCCTATAAGCGGGACCTGGTTCCAGGATGATACTACTTTTACCCTTGCTACCGGCACAGTCGGGGCTGATATTCATTATACATTGGAAGGTACGGTACCTGATCAGTCAACAGGTAATGATTATAGCGGAGCAGTATCAATAAGTGCAACCACTACTATTCGGGCAATTGCCTATATCTATTATAGTGCTTCGAATTATGCGGTATCCAATGACACTCTGTACACACTGAAAAAACGTGCTGTGGTTGATAATCCTTATGCGGTGCCTGCTACCACCTATTTTACCGAAGATACCGTAGTATTTCTTGTGCCGGCTTCACCGGATTCAAGTGATAAAATCTATTATACCACTAACGGATCTGATCCGGACTCTGCTACCAGTACGTTGTATGATTATAATGGCACTGGCATTGCAGTAAGTACTGATTCAGTTGATATCCGGTTTTACAGCACTAACGGCACCAGCGTCCCCAGTAGTATCATAAGTGAAACCTATTTGAAACGGGATACCTTAACCCCTCCTGTTTTTAATCCTGGCACTACTACTTACCTAACCGATACTTCAGTCATACTTTCACATCCTGTTAGCGGGACAAAAATTTATTATACCCTGGATGGAACAACGCCAACCAGTTCCAGTCAATTGTATAAAGGGGCTATCACCCTGAGTACTCCTGTTACGATTAAAGCGATTGCTTATAATTTACCTGCCTGGGTTGAAAGTGCGGTGGATTCGGCGAGCTATATGCCAATACTTACGGTAGCAGCGACGCCTTCATCTCAAAGTTTTGATTTTCAACAGGAAGTGGTCCTGACTGCTAATGAAGGAACTGCGAATATTTACTATACCCTTGATGGCTCTGCTCCGGATTCTTCCGTAACGGTTACCACTTACAAATATGATGGCTCTCCAGTTCTCCTTACTGCGACAACGACTATTAAGGCTATCGCAGTCAAAACGGATTGGCGAACCAGTGACGAGTTGGAGGTAACCTATACCAGAACCAGTACCGCATCATTGCTACAACTGTTAGATTCCAATGGCATTGCTCTGACAAATAATATTTTAAAAGGGAATCAAAGTAAATACGCAGTAAAAATTTCTACTAATTTTGGTGGAACCGGGGCTCTCAGTCCTGTTGCAGTGACTGTGAATGCAGGTGATAGCGAGCCTCTCAGTCTTTCTACCATGACTGGATCCGGCGGTGGTTATTCCCGGGTTTATTTTGATAAATATGATTTTTCCCAGGGAACAGTCAGTGCTTCTGATGGTACACTTCAGGCTGCTGATTATGATACTATTGTGGTCTCCTGGACCAACCCCCTGGATGCGGGAGATATTGTAGTTGATACCTTGTTTGTTCAGCCTTCTAATCAGAGTTCAAAAGTGTATATGGCTACCGGGAATCAGCTCGATGATACGACATCTACTTTTTCAGAAGGAAATACCACTATTTATATTCTGGCTACAGACCAGCAGCCGCATACCGATTCCAGTTTTTCTGCATTACTCACAACACCTACAGGTGACTCTGAAACAGTTACTTTGACCTGGCAGGGAACATTGTTTGTAGGTTCTATTACGGTTAGTTATGACTCTACAAAGGTTAATAATGGTGAGTTACAGGTAAATCTGGGTGGCGAACAAATTGCGGTGAGGTATGCAGATCCCCTGTATCCTGCAGATGTAGCCACTGATGAAGCCCAATATGCAGGCAAGCTTATTGCTACCCCTGCTATTATCCCTATAAGCGGTACCTGGTTCCAGGATGATACCACTTTTACTTTGGCAACCACTACCGGCGGTGCCGGCATTCATTATACGCTTAATGGGTCAACACCAGATGAATCTGTCGGGATAGATTATAACGGGCCGGTCTCTATAAATACAACAGTAAGTATCAGGGTTGTGGCTTATATGACTAATGGCAGCAATAATTTCGCACTTTCAAATGATACAAATTA
>JADFYW010000275.1 GCA_015232855.1 Fibrobacteria bacterium | reverse complement strand
ATATGTAAAAATTATTCATTTCAACAAAATAGTATTGTCTGATGTTAAGCTCTCGATTCCGAACAAGTCGGAATGACTGGGTTTTGGCAATTTTTTACCTGTTCATCCTTAAGTTGATGCGTATGCGCTACGTCGGGAATCAAAACGATAGATATTGAATGGCATTTTTATATCAATTTTAAGCAATATAAAAAACATCTATACTATGTTTTGGATTCCGGTCAAGCAGGAATGATATGGTAGTTAAAATCGCTTATTTTGAACAAGAATTAATTAGACTTTAAAATCATCATCACTGTCATCATAGCCGTTGACCAGATAATATCCAGAGGTAATTGTGAAGGACAGTCTGCATCTACTAAAAGAGAAGCTTGTGCCGGAAACTCATCATCTCCATTCCAAAGGATAACAACCATCGGTACTCTGGGAAAGGGATACATCTTTATTGATACATCTCCAAATTCATGAAAGCTGCCTCCCAGGCTTTTTCCAATTCGCTTTAGTTCAGTATCTTGTCTGTCAAAACGGGTAGCAAGATCCTTCAGCGGAAGCACATGTGTTCCTCGTCTGAAAATATCACCCCCTGTTAAATCATAGGGACGTACAAATTCATCGGCCAGTGGTGTGGCCTTTGCATGAATTAAATATCTGAGAATCGAAAGGCGTGAATAATCGGAAAGCTCTTCTAAAAACAGTTTCCCTGATTCAGAATGGCTCACGATTTTTCGCTCACCTGGTAAAACGGATATGTCCTGCCCCAGGCAACATAAATTAAAGCTACCCTTATTGGAATCATACTCAGCTTTTGCATGAGTACTCACTTCAGAGGACTTGAGCCCAGATAGGATCTCCCATGCTTCTTGTTCACCTGGCCAGTTCATAGTAAGTTGTTACATGCTTAAATTCATACCTAAAAAGGTATGTTGGAATAATTGAAAATAAAAAAATGATTATTTGCTATATCAGGAAAAAAACAAACAGCAAATTTTATTTAGAAAGCCTGAATCTAAATCCCAGTTTGACAGCTACATCGAAGAAACTTTCTTTACCAAAAGCAACAGCAGGTGCTACTTCTCCTACAAGCCCAAGAGAGCTACTAAGGTTAACGACCCCTTGCAACGGGACACCCACCATTGGCATCAATTCATAGATATCTTTTCCATCATGTTCCAGAAACACAAATCCGAAAAATCCACCTATGCGTGGCATAATATCTCCAAAATAAGGAGTATAAAATGATGTAACATTAAATCTTGTCATAAAAAATCCGTCACTGGATGAGGTCTTTGGCCCAATCAAATAAACGGCATTCAATTGAATTTCTGTTTTTTCGTTGATCCCAAATCCAATACCGGCCTGCCCCCCCGCACTAAAATCCTCATAAAAAAGAGTGGTCACGCCTTTGATATTAAGGAAAATATCGCCTCTATCAGCAACAGCAGCTGAAGAGATCAAACTAAGAAAGCTGAGAACGAGTATAAAACGCATTATTGTTCCTCTAGATTAAATTCAATAACTTCCTGAGTGTCGGACAAATAGATTTTTTTAGAATATTCTTTATAACCGTCTGCTTTAAGCGTAATGGTATGGGTACCCGGTACCAATTTAATTACAGACATTTTTCCATCAAAATCACGAGCCTTGCCTACTAGTTTGCCATTAACATAAACTTCTGCATATCCCGGGGTTCCCTTCAGCACGACTGTTCCAGACTGGTCATCTGTTACGACATTTGTTCTGGGAGCAGCACAGCTCAGAAAAAATACAATTAGCGAAAATGACATTAAAATTTTCATTTATTCTCCTTCAGCTCTACTCGGTATGTGTTTTGAAAACCCGTACCTTCCAGAATACTACAGACTGAACCCTCATCCCATTCATTAGTACCAAACTGGCTAACCACTTTTATTTTACCAGCAATGGTGCCAGGTAATTCCACCATAGCTCCCGTTGACGGGTTTTTAATTTTTTTACCAGGAGCAAGTACCTGTAATACCTGGCCAACTTTAATACCAGAACGTTTGCCTGCTCCAATAAATATTTGCGGTCCCTGAATATCCAAAATCGGTGCGCTCCAGGGACGGCTCCGCAGGGTATTGAGAATATTGCCAACAAGCTTTGTCACAGCCCCGTTTAAAGCCTTATCTGTTAATGTTGCATCGTAGCCAGCTTTACTACCAAATCCAAAAACCTGACTGACAGTTTTCTCCGCATTTGCTTCACCAAATTCAGAGTAGAAGGCCACACCCGTTTTTGGATCCACCATTCGGATGGTGACTTTTGCATGGGCGGTCTGTACTTTGCTTTTTGATATACCCGCATCCTGAACTTCGGTTTTGGTCCCAAACTCAGTAACCGAACCAAATATAAGGGCAGTTACTCCCAAGAAAGAATTCTCTTTACTTTGGAGCTGGTTTTCATCTTTAAGGGCTCCAAGCTTTGAACGCTCAAGAATAATAAATTCACCGGTTTTAATTAAGTGTGAATTTAAGATATCACTTGCCTGTCCCCCTAAATCATCAATAGTACCAAAAAGATTCGAACCATAGCCCGACTTATCTACAAACTCAGCAATAGCAATCCTATGTTTTATGCCATTAAACTCAGAAATAGTTGGTTCACTGGATGTTTGGGAAGGAGGAGGTGGTGCATTCACCTTTACCTGCCTGACCTGAGATGAACAACTCATTAAAAAGAGTATTCCGACGATGAAACACCCACATAATTTATAATATGATTTACTTCTTTGCATAAGGACCTTTTGGTACTGTTTTAACCATGTTCATTGCATTTTCTTCTGCAATAGGCTCATAAGGTGTCATAGCCGCATGAACTGCAGCCTGCACAAGAGCACCGAGAATTCCGTTACTGTTTCCAGAGGGGGCCTTAGAAAGCAGGTTTTTAAGAGACCATAATGAGGCACCATCTGCCGTATTAATCAATTCCATTTCAAAACCAACATTAACACTTGAACCAATAACATAATACTTACTTTCCCATTCAGTGACCCTAACCTTCAAAATTGCGTCAACACCAAACAACTCTTTGAACTTCTGTGGGTTAATTGAATTTATACGGCCAGCATCTTCCAGCTTATTAGAATTGAAAATAGCTCTTGCTACTTCTGGAGACAAGCAGTAATACCCTCTGCGAGAAAGCTTTTCATAAATTATTGGGTATACCGTCTCTTCTATCTCTGTGCCAGATGTCAGATTTTCAGGTGGCAATACGAGGACATATGATGGCCTCAGTTCCTTATAATTGGGATTTATTTTTGGTTTTAAAACACAACCGGTGAATACCAAAAACATCAGGGACGAGATAAATAATGGTTTAATGAGATATGTCTTTTTCATTGAGAAGCGTCCTTATTGCAAATAGTTAGTTAGTTTCCAGTGATTCCTGTTGGGTAGTATCAGGTACTTCGGGTTGATTATTTTTTTCGAGAGGAACCTTTTTCAGCATAATAGCAAGAGGCTTTTCTACTTGCGGATAAAGCTCTATTTCTTTTTTAAATTCTTCTTCTGCCTCAACGACATTTCCCATCCTATATAAATGTGCACCATAAGAAGCATGCAGACCCGTTGGTGTTACACTTTTGCTTTTTCTGATTGCCTTCTCGTAATGTTTAACACATTCATCATTTTTTCCTTCAAAATGGCATTTCATCGCTACTTTATAGGCCCGCCATTCTGGTGGAACAGAAGAACAATTAGTTAAAATGAGCATCCCCATAAAAACAGAACTTAATATTAGAAAACGCAAAACGACCCCCTCTCTCAATTCAAAGACTCGGAAATGTAATATTAAATAATATAAATTTTATTTTCAAAAAATTCGTCATATT
>JADFYW010000274.1 GCA_015232855.1 Fibrobacteria bacterium | reverse complement strand
CTAAACCCCCTTCTCCCTCTGGGGGAAGGGGATTTAGGGGATGGGGGCATTTCTTGGTTGTTAAACCACAATTTCTTTTATCTTCCCCGATTCTACATTCCCAAACCCGAGTCTAGCCGCATTTTTAAGATGTTTGATATTTATACCTTCCACCTTGCGCCCATACCAATCAGCAAGGGTAACTGCAAAACTGTCAGTCGCCACCGGGTCAGTTCCTGCCACATAGGTATCGAGTTGAGCAACTTTTCCAGGACCTGATGGCCCATTATCCAGCAATGCCCGGCTGGCATCAATGATGGTTAAGTCCGGTTTGATATAATAGAGTTGCTCTGCAATAGCCATATGCAAATCCATTTCCCGGTGAAATATACGCCGATCCCAGATAAGGCCCATAAGCCCTTTTATCCCCAATGAAACACCACCTGAACTATGGCTTTTGGCAATAGGTAAACTGATGAGGGTATTACAGCGGGCGATTTCTTTTACCACTGCTGTCCGGGTGAGTTCTGTGGCTTTATCAGAAGTCTTTTCTTCAAATTGGTTTTCCCGGTCCGGAGTATAAATGATAGCCCCTTTTAAATCTTTTAGTGCAGCCGCAGCCCCGGTCTTTTGCTTACAGATTTCAGAATCTCTCAAGGTGTAATCGCAAAAAATCACCTTCCGGGCACCAGCATCAAGACAAAGTTTGGCAACCGTATGCATCGCTTCGGGACTCGTAGTCGTTGCCCAGTCAGCCGGATTCGCAAAACTGATATTTGGCTTAATCAATACCCGGGAGCCTTTTTTCACAAAACGCTCCATCCCACCCATTTTTTTAATGATTTTAGGGATGGTCTCAGCTGCAGTTCCTTTACCGGTGTAGACGTCACTACTCCCGGCAGCAGATTCTTTCCCACTTACTCCTGCTAAAGAGCCTGCGGCTAGCACAGCAGCACTCGCTGATGATGTTTTGATAAAATTTCTCCGTGACAGCTTGGACATAGAACTCCTCCAGAATTGATAAAAGGCCTGCGCCTTAAAACTTAAAATACAACAAATAAGCGATAGGTACAATAGAGTACGAGATAAATCAGAGGTGAAATAACTACCACATACTGTTTAATAGAGGATAAATCAATATGAAAAGACTCAAATCACCAAGATTATTGTTCCTATTTATTGCAGTGCTATTATCTGTGAACCCCGGATTTACCGAGCATTCCACAGGGAGTATATGTTATACACAGCTACTGTGGCCATCGGGTAATCGAAAACAAACAAGTCAAACATTCATAGAACAGAATCAAAGGAAATAAAAGAAACAATAGTAGTGACAGTGTGGAATTAATATTTTTATCATAGTCTCAATGGTAAACTATGGATTTATCAACAATTAAACCTGATACAAAAAAAGCCTTATTTCTCCTAAAAAGGCAATTACCCGAATTTGTATGTGATGCGGTAAATCTTGAAGGTATTAATTATACGTTGCCTGAAGTCCAGACCCTATTGGATGGTATTACCGTAGGCGGGCATAAATTATCTGATGAGACGATTACCTTAAATCAGGCAAAAACCTGGAAGTTTTTAATAGAATCTATTGAAAGCAGTAAATTCAGTTTACAAAAAGACTTTGCCTGTGAATGCCATAATATTGCTGCTAAAGAAGAGGCACTTAGCTGGGGAGTATTTCGTACTGGTGGTGTAACTATTGCAGGTACAGATTATCTCCCCCCCGATGCAAACTCGCTTGATTCATTATGGAAGACGATGATTGAGCAAAGCAAAAATATTGAAAATATTTACGAATGTGCAATATTTATTTTCCTTACCATGGCCCGCACTCAATTTTTCTACGATGTAAACGAAAGAATGGGGCGTTTCATGATGAATGGTCTCCTATTAAGCAATGGATTTCCAGCCATCAATCTGCCATCTAAGAAACAACTGGAGTTTAACCAGCTAATGTTAGATTTTTATAACAGCAACAACATAGTACCCATGACAAATTTCATGATGTCCTGCCTGTCTCCTCAAGCTGTTAAGATTATGTCTGAATAAGGCGAGACTCGAAGGAGTACAAGAAAATTGGAGTGATGGAGTATTAAGTTTATTAGCAAAAGTGACTTAGTCACTATTATAAAAAATTCTGTTAAAACCGCTTTCTTTCATCCCAACATTCCAATACTCTAATTTTCTCACCTTTGGCCAACTCACAAATTATACGCCGGCAGCGATTCCACTCTCTCATACTGCCCCTCCCCCAGCCTATAGTACCGGGTATCAGCACCATTCGTCAGCATAAGAAAATCACAACGAACCACATGGAGATAATGAAGAACCTGAAACTCAAGTTCTTCATCAATTTTCACTGTGGGAGCTTTGCATTCTACCAACAACCAGGGGGTTAGTTGTTTCCCCTCCCCTGCCCTCCCCGGTTTCCAAACCAGAATATCCACTTGTTTGAGATTTCCAGGATCAATATTGGTTAGACAATATTCAACACAACAGAGATTAACCGGTACACCAACCTGATCCCGTAAATATTCCACCACGGACTGCCGAACATGTTCTTCAGGAGTATGCGCTACCCATTTTTTCCGAACCGGATCAAAAAGCTGCTGTTTATTATTTTCTAAGCGATGTTCCATTGAGTTATCAGTTATCAGTTATCAGTTTTCAGTTATCAGATTTTTGATTAAAGGTTAAGACTCGTAACTTCAAGCAGTTCTCCGTAGCACCTGGTGCGGAGGAGTATTTTCAAGACATCACTTGTCAGTAGTCAGTAGTCAGTCGCGAGTTATCAGTTATCAGATTTTTGATTAAAGGTTAAAACTCATTACTTCGAGTAACCCTAAGAAGCACATTGTGCGAAGTAGGGCATATCGAGAAGTCAAAATAGTAACAAAGAAAATATTAATTTTAAGGTATCGAAGTCTCAGTATTCAATTTTCTCCCAATTCGCAGTTTAATTTACAAAATGCGAAGCACACTTTTTTACTGATTACTCGAAACTGACAACTGATTACTGATTACTGACGACTGAATACTGACAACTGACGACTGATTAAAGAGGGCTTTTACCATGCAAAGCACATTTTTTTACTGATGACTGACGACTGACGACTGACGACTGATCTGCCATATCCACCGATTCCCCCCCTTTATCCACATCCAAACAATCGGCCCCATAAGCGCAATATCCCGCATTAACGAATTCCAGGCATCATTTTTATCCATTGCACCATCAATATCAAAGCAGCCACAGGTAACTCCCAAATCGCGAGCCAGGGTTTGTGCCAGAGCGATGATAAACATAAGCATCATCATGAATAGCAAAAAGGAAAATTCTTTGTGCCATTTTGTAATAATCAGACCAATTCCCACAATAATCTCAAGCATGGGAAGCCAAAGCGAAAAGAAATTCACAGAAAATGCAGGTAACATCTGGTATTGGGCCACCAGTTCTGAAAACCCAAAAGGAGAACCTACTTTGGGCCAGGCAGCCCGGATAAACATATAGGCAAGCCCCATTTTTAACAAAGGAACAGCAATTTTTACAGTTAAATCATGGTTGAAGAACAAACTGAATGCCAACCGGACAGGTTTAAGCAGGCAGGCAATTCCAATCACAGCCTGAATACTGGCAAGGCATATCCAAAAAGTCAACATCAGAAGCCCTCCGGTTTTTCAAGGACTTTTGGGGAACCCACCCAGTCCACCTTGTCTTCATTTACCATATTATTGATAACGGCGCCTAGAATGGATAAAAGGACAACCACGATTAAAACCCATTTATTCATAAGAAAGATCCCTGATACTTGTAAAAAAGCATAAAATAGAAAATTACAGGGGAAATGACACCACCAGCCTTTTTCGTAAT
>JADFYW010000273.1 GCA_015232855.1 Fibrobacteria bacterium | reverse complement strand
TATACAGGTCGGCCTTATTGGCGTTGGACAAATGGGAACCGATATACTGGCCCAGATAGACCAGATGCAGGGTATGCAGACCAGCGTGGTTATTGATATAGAAGTAAACCGGGTGGTGGAAGCCCTGAATGCTGCCGGATGTAAAGCCGAAATAGCAGTGGTAAAAAGTGTGGAAGAAGCCCACAAAGCAATTTCTGAAGGAAAAACCGCCATCAGTGATAACTGGCACATTGCCACTCAGGTACCGGATGTGCAGGCCATTATCGATTCTACAGGTTCCCCTGTGATTGGAACAGAAATTGCGGTGGATTGCTGTGAACACAAAAAGCATATTATCATGATGAACGTGGAATGCGACATAACGGTTGGCCCTATACTCAAAAAACTGGCTGACAAAGCCGGAGTTATCTATTCCATGGGTGCGGGGGATGAGCCTGCAGCACTTATGGAGCTCTACCGTTTTGCCGATTCTTTAGGCATGGAAGTGGTTGCAGCCGGCAAAGGCAAAAATAACCCGCTGGATGTTTTCTCTAATCCGGATGCACTGGCGGCCAAAGCAAAAGACCGGAATATGAGTCCCTACATGCTGTGTGAATTTGTAGACGGTTCTAAAACAGCCATTGAAATGGCTTCGGTCTCAAATGCCACCGGGCTTGTTCCAGATGTTTCTGGTATGCATGGCCCCAAAGCCACACGGGATACTATTCATCAGGTATTCTGCCCCAAATCTGAAGGCGGCGTACTTAACAATAAAGGCGTGGTGGAATACGCTATTGGTGTACATCCCGGTGTTTTTCTTGTTGTAACAACCGATAATCCCCGCCTGAGAGAAGCCCTTATTCAACGCGATATGGGTAACGGTCCTTACTATCAGTTATTTCGCCCTTATCACTTATGCAGCATCGAGGTCCCACTCAGTGTGGCCCAGGTAGTTATCTATGGTGAATCCTCCGGACATCCGGGTCAAAAGCTTGTATCAGAATGCGTGGCAGTGGCAAAACGAAACCTCAAAGCGGGTGAGACACTGGATGGTATTGGCGGCTTTTGCTACCGGGTAAGCATTGAAAAGGCAGAAGAAGCTCAAAGCAATAAAATGGTACCCGCAGGGCTTATTAAAGGAGCTGTCCTCGCAAAGGATGTCTCCCAGGGGACGGTTATTGATTATTCCATGCTCGAAAGTATTCCAGACAATGCACTCAGCCGCATGCGTAAACGGATGGATGAGGAAAACCAATGAGTCTGGGTATTGGTCTTGATATTGGTACCACGGGTTGCAAAGCCTGTGTTTTTGACCCGAAGGGTAATCTTATATCAAGAGCTTATCGCGAGTATGGCATGTCTTGCGATGCCAATGGCAAGGCGGAACAAGATGCCCAAAAAGTATGGGAAGCAGCCGTTGCGGTACTTACCGAAGCAGTAGCGACCGTTGATAAACCTCTGGTTATAGCCATCTCTGTTTCGGTACAGGGAGATGCTCTGGTGGCGGTAGACAGCAAAAACCGCCCGGTATATCCTGCTATTCTGGGTATGGATTACCGCAGCCAGCCTCAGGCCCTCTTGTGCGAAGAGAAATTTGTGGCCCGCCGGTTGTTTGATGTAACCGGTATGCGTGCCCATCCCATGAATACCCTTACCAAAATACTCTGGCTCAGGGAACATCAACCCGAGGCATATACTGCGGCTTTTCGGCTAGGTACCTATGCTGATTACATCCTGGTGAATCTCGGAGCCGCACCAGTTATAGACTTAACCATGGCTTCACGCACTATGGCCTATGATATACATCAGGGTTGTTGGTCTGCAGAAATAAGTGAAACCTTTGATGTGGATACAGCCTTATTTGCCAAACCGGTACCTTCGGGAACTATTGCGGGAACCTTAGCACCTGAACTGGCAAAAACAACCGGCCTTTCCACAGAAGTTAAAATCGTAACGGGCGGTCATGACCAAACCTGTGCTGCGCTTGGAGCGGGCGCGGTAAAAAGCGGACGCGGAGTAGTTTCCACCGGCACTGCCGAGGTATTTTCAACCGTACTTGATACTTGTTCTATTTCGGATGCTCTTTACAATGGATATTACCCTTGTTACCACCATGCCAACCCCGGCAAATTTTTCACTTTTTCTCTTAATCATTCCGGTGGCATACTATTGCGATGGTTCCGGGACAATCTGGGAAAGACGGATATTAACGAAGCCAGGGAGAAAGGAATAGACCCCTATGCCTTAATTACGTCACGAATTTCAGATAAACCTTCTGACTTGATGATGCTTCCTCATTTTAATGGTTCCGGTACACCAACTTGCGATCCCGATTCCCGGGGTGTAATCCTCGGTCTCAGCCTCAATACCACCCGATATGATATTGCCCAGGCAATAATGGAGGCCCTGTGTTTTGAGCTTCGCCTTAATCTGGAAACCATGCAACAGGCTGGTATAACGGTGAATGATATTATTGCTGTTGGAGGAGGTGCATCTTCTCCCCGCTGGCTGCAGATGAAGGCTGATATACTGGATAGTCCCTTAAAAACCCTTGTTTGTCATGAAGCAGCATGCCTGGGGGCCGCTATGCTTGCCATGACTGCTGCGGGTGTTTACCCTTCTGTGGAAGATGCTGCTCAGGAAATGGTAAAATATGCCGATACTTTTTCTCCAAACCCTCCTCTGGTGCAGGAATACCAACAGTTGATGGAAAAATACAGAGTGCTATATTGTAATATAAAACAATTATTGCCCCGAGGATTTTCCCTATGAGAACTATTTCTGCAGAGACCTCTAAATTAATCCCTCATTCCTGTCTGGTACATATTCAGGCTGTTTATGATTCTTTAAAAACCGCTGAACGTATGGCCGTGGATTTCATTATTGATAATGCCGCAAGTATAGCTGAACTGGGTATTGTGGAATGTGCCTCAAGGGCAGGTTCCAGTGAAACTACTTTTGTCCGTGCATCACGCAAACTGGGCTATGACGGCTTTCCCGCGCTTAAAGATGATTTTACCCGCATACAGTCCGGTGACACAACAGATACTCCCTATGGTGCGGTAGCTGCGGGTGACAAGCCTTTAGAAATTGCCCAAAAAGTTTTTAACGCTTCCGTTCAGGCCCTAAAAGACACCCTTAACCTGATTGACGATAAGGTGTATGATAAGGCGGTGGCCGCACTTATTAACGCTGAAAAAATCATGTTTTGCGGGCTGGGTGACGCGGCCCATGTAGCTATGGCAGCTTATCAGAAGTTTTTTCGGATCACCGGTACTTCTCTGGCTGCAACAGACACGGACATGCAGCTTATCCTTGCTTCTCACCTGAACAAAGACGATGTATTAATTACCATATCCCATTCCGGAAAAAGCCGCACCGTACTTGATGTAACAAAAGCGGCCCGCCAGAGAGGTGCAATTATAATATCGATTACCAATTTTCCCTTTTCCCCCCTGGCAAAAGCCGCGCACCATGTACTGTTAACAGCTGATTTTGAACAGCATCTGCAGGGTGAAGTAGCAAGTAAGCGCATAAGCCAACTGGCTTTGATTGAAAGCCTGTATACTAACTATTTACTTTCTCTGGGTAAAACCGGAGAAGACTACCTTTCTCAAACGCTTCAAGTCGTACAAAAATATAAAATCTGAGCGATTCAAATAAATCCTAAATACTAATTTCTAAATCCTAAACAAATTCAAATAAAAGTGTAAATGTTATAAAAAACAAATTAAACGCAACATATCAACCAATCACATCTATGTATTACATAGGGTAGCGCTTAATACAAGAGCTTAAAGTTTTTTTCAAATATTAGTAATTATTGGGATTTGTTTAGGATTTAGGATTTTGATATTAGGATTTAAAATATATAAAAAATATAGAGCACTATAGCACGAACTAT
>JADFYW010000272.1 GCA_015232855.1 Fibrobacteria bacterium | reverse complement strand
AATGTTGGACGTTGCTGTTTAACGGAAACAAAAAAACAAGAAATTAGCCCTTGCCCAGTTCCTGGCTGCGGGCTACGGCTGCCTTTACTGCTTTTACGAGAATAGGCTTGAATTTTTCGTTTTCCAGGACTGCAAGGCCTGCAAGGGTGGTTCCGCCGGGAGAACAAACTTTTTTGGTCCAGTCTCCGGGTGAATCGGTCCCTTGTTCCAGTAAAGCCAGAGCACCTTTTATGGTTTGCATAGCCAGGTTTTTAGAAACGTCCAGATTAAGGCCTGATTGACAACCTGCTGAGATGAGTCCGTCTACGAATTCAAATACATACATGGGACCACTGCCCGAAAGTCCGGTTACAGCGTCCAACAGAGATTCTTGTACCCGTGATGTTTTACCGGTGACTCTGAAAAAATTTTCGACGCAGGAGATGATTTCACCACTATGGCCGTCGGTGGCAATCGCGGTGGCCCCTTCAAACACTGAAAGAGGGAGGTTTGGCATGGTCCTGACTACTTCAAATTTTCCTTCAAGTAAGGATTCAATTTTTGAAACGGTGAGCCCGGCCATAATGCTGATGAGTATCTTTTTGGCAGAACCCTTTGTAAGACATTTTGCAATGTCCGGGGCGATTTGTAAAAAAATCTGAGGCTTTACCGCAGAAACGACCACTTCAGATGCATTGAGTAAGGCGTCCAGGCTATTTACCGGCGTAATTTTACATTCATCTGCAAGTACGGCGAGGCTGTCTTTATTAGTGTCATAGACAAAAACATCAGTGGGAAGACGATCCTCAGAAGCGGCAGCGCCCCGTATAAGTGCAGCGCCCATGTTCCCACAACCTAATATCGAGATTTTGTTAAAATCTGGCATGGCTGTTATCCATTCATTGAGTTCATAAACTCTTGGTTAGATTTGGTACTATTAAATTTCTCCGCAAGAAACTCCATGGTTTCGGTAGTGGAGAGATCCTGTAAATAACGGCGGAGAATCCATACCCGACGCAGGGTATCCGGGTCGAGTAAGAGTTCTTCCTTACGGGTACCTGATTTAAACACGTCTATTGCCGGCCAGATACGTTTTTCGGCAATCCGGCGATCCAGGATAAGTTCCATGTTACCGGTACCTTTAAATTCCTCAAAAATCACTTCATCCATGCGGCTGCCGGTTTCAATAAGCGCTGTGGCAATAATAGTAAGACTACCGCCGTCTTCTATGTTACGGGCAGAACCAAAAAACCGTTTGGGCTTCTGCAGGGCCATAGCATCAACACCACCAGAGAGAATTTTGCCTGAGTGGGGAATGATTACATTGTGTGCCCGGGCAAGGCGAGTGATACTGTCCAAGAGAATTACCACGTTTTCGCCTTTTTCAACCAGGCGTCGTGCCCGCTCAATAGTCATGTTGGCTACTTGCACATGGCGTTCAGATGGTTCGTCAAAGGTCGAACTTAAGACCTCTCCCTGGACGTTTCGTTTCATATCGGTAACTTCTTCGGGGCGTTCGTCAATAAGCAGGATAATCAGCAATACTTCCGGATGATTGGCTGAAATTGCATTTGCGATATTCTGCAATAAAACTGTTTTACCTGCTCTGGGGGGAGCTACAATAAGCCCACGCTGCCCTTTACCAATAGGGGTGAATAAATTCATCATTCGGGTAGACACTTCTTTAGGGTCGTACTCAAGATTAAAAGCTTCATCCGGATGTAGTGGAACAAGGTTGTCAAAACCGGCTCGGACCACCCATTGGTCTTCTTTTTGCCCATTGATGGTCTCAATACGCAGGAGTGCAAAATAGCGTTCATTGTCTCTGGGGGGTCTAACCTGCCCCGCGACCGTATCTCCTGTTTTTAAATTGAAGCGTTTGATCTGTGACTCTGATATATATACATCATCAGGCCCTGCTACATAACAATGCTCAAGAGACCGCAAAAAACCGTAACCCTCATCAAGGAGTTCCAATACGCCTTCGGCATAGATGGTGGCGGTTTCTCCACTTTCTTTTTGCAGTATTCCAAAAATAAGTGCTTGTTTTCGCATGGAGCGAGGATCTTCAATTTTTAAGTCAGCGGCACGTTGCAACAACTCTTTCATGTTCATGCCTTTGAGTTCTGACCATTGTTTTTGGGCCTGGGCCAGACTGACTACTTCGGTCGTAATAATATCGCGTTTCTTTTCTTTAGGTACAGGCGATTTTTCTGAACTTCGGGGCATTTTATCAATAATTTTTGGTTCCGCATCCGCTGTTGCTTTTTGAACAGAAACTGTATTTTGGGCGGAACTACCCCGCGTTACGGGCTTGGAACGTATGGTTTTTATTGAAGGTGTCTTTGATTCTTTGGAATCAATATCATTTGGTGTTGCTGCCGCTTCTTCTTTAACGGTCTGACTTTTTTTCTTTAGCGTGACGCTTTTTATTTTGGGAGGCAAAAATTATTCTCTTGTTAATATGATGATGTGATTATTTAAAAATGACGGAAAGGGAGTTTAAACGAAAGTTTACGAATTATTTATTGGATTAAAATAAATTTTTTCTGCTGTGTCTTGCGACACAAAAGCATATCTAATTTATTTTAAAATTCAAAACAATAGTAAAACTATAAAAAAATCAATATAATTCTATTGTTTTTAATTGGATTCTCAGGATTTTGCAAATAATTGCTGTTTTTGAGTAGGCTTGATTAGAAAACGATCCGCAAAACTACGAAAATAAGAGGTGGTTTTTCTATATGAGAATGAGACTAAAATCCACATTGAATGTATCGAAAATTTATATTTAATCCATGGTTGATTCAGAAGGAAATAAAATTTTTATTGCTCTGGGCAGCAATATTGGTGATAAGGCACAGTATTTGTCCCAGGCTATGGACTGTCTCAAAGAAGTAGCTACTTCAGAAATCATTTGTTCTACTATCTATGAGACACCGCCTGTGGGCCCAGGAAAACAAGAAATTTATCTCAATATGTGCCTTAGCTTTTATACAAAACACAGTCCTTTGAAATTGCTTGATTTTTGTAAAGCGACAGAGAATAAGCTGGGGAGGCTTCCCCGGGAAAGATGGGGACCCAGAGAAATTGATATTGATATTCTCCTGTATGGTGACCGGGAATTGAAGCACCCAAGATTGACATTGCCTCATCCCCAAATATTTTGTCGGCAGTTTGTATTGGTACCTTTGCACGATATCGCTCCCAACCTTTTTATCACCCGGTGGCAGAAAACGGTTTCTCAACTCTTACAGGAACTTACCGACCGGGAAGGCAACGCAGCTATTGTACCTTTCATTGATAATGGAGTACCTGGGTGAAGTTACCTAAAAACATTCGCTATCTTGCCATTGAAGGGGTACTTGGAGTGGGAAAGACCACTTTAGTTAAATATTTGCAACAGCATCTCAAATGCCAAACGCTTTTTGAGGATTTCCAAAACAATCCTTTTCTTGAAAATTTTTACCAGGACCGGGCACAATATGCCTTTCAAACCCAGATTGTGTTTCTTTTGTCCCGGCATAAACAGATCAAAGACAGTTTTAATCAGCAGGACCTGTTTACACCTCAAATTGTAAGCGACTATATGTTTGCTAAAGATAAGATATTTGCCAGTTTAAATCTGGATGATAACGAAATGGCTCTTTATAACAAACTGACCGCATTTCTCGAAAAAGACCTGCCACGGCCTGATTATGTGGTTTACCTGCAGGGGAATACCGATACATTGGTTGAGCGTATATACAATCGGGATCGGGATTTTGAACGTGATATGGACGAGAAATATATAGATGCATTGAATGAATGTTACAATTCTTATTTTATGCATTACTCCGATTCTCCGGTACTTATAATAAACACCAATAATATTGATTTTGTAAAAAACCCCAGTGATCTCCAGCTTATAATCAGTCAAATTTGCCAGGCGCCTCAGGGAGTAAATTATTTTTCTCCGGTAAGTGGTGGTTAAGCCCTTATTGCCTTTTTGGATT
>JADFYW010000271.1 GCA_015232855.1 Fibrobacteria bacterium | reverse complement strand
TCATAGGTGCCTCCGAATATGAATGTTAATGTTGGAGCCATCCCTATCATAGATTTTATAAAAAGTCTAGTGTAACATATGTCACACCATTATAGGGTGAGGATAATTCAATAACCTGCTAAAATTATTGTATTTAAAATTAATATGATTTTTTGATAAAGGGTGTCGAAAGTACGATCCGGCGTTCGGATCGGCCTTTTTGGAAAGAAAAGCAATTGAGTGCAAATACTGAACACTTGAAAGCAGGATATATTCAACCTACTGATCTAATCAAAGTGGGGGAAAATACATAGACGGAATATCCTGCTCGGCATTTATTTCGCTTATAAGTATTCATATAGCGGTCATATTTTCCGGCTTAAAAGATAATTGCTTTTAATTAAACCACGGGCTCTGCCCGTGCGACCCTAAAAGGTTAGACCGTTCCGGCGAGACAAAAATGTGATAATAGGTTCTTCCTCGGGAAAGTCCCAAAGGAGACAGGAGGAAGAACCCATGAAGGAATGGAAATCATTATCACATGTAAGGTGGGAGTGTAAATACCATATTGTATTTGTTACGAAGTATCGGCATAAAACAATATACGGCAAAATAAGGAAGGGTATAGGCGGTATAATAAGGGATTTGTGTAAGCAAAAAGAGATCGAGTTGCTCGAAGGCCATGCGATGTCAGATCATATTCACTTGTGCTTGAGCATACCGCCAAAATTCAGTGTTTCAAATACAGTAGGATTTATCAAAGGAAAAAGTGCTATTCGGATACACCGAGAATTGTTAGGCACAAAAAGGATGACAGGATTGAGTTTTTGGGCGACGGGCTATTGCGCAAGCACGGTTGGTTTAGATGAAGATACAATAAGAAAGTACATTAAAGACCAGAATAAATCAAATAATTAAAAATGAGATAATCAGCTCCTTTAGGGGCTTTCCCAATAACAATGCCCCCTTCGAGGGGGCTTCATCAAACCACGTCCTATGGGCGTGGTTGGTGATTTTCTTGAAAAAAGCAAAGCGTGGGTAAGTAGAGTAGGAGACAGGCTTCGTCTAAGACTTATCCAGCCTCCCCTCGTCGATTCCGGACATGAGGTTTTCCCTCATCCGGCTCTGTTTTGTTTCTTCACACCTTACCCTTCACAGGGGCTGTTTTTGTAACAACGAAAAACTCAAGTCCATTCTTTTTAAGTATTTCCCACGCATCGGGTGTTAGACACTTGCTGTTACGCTGACTGAGCCGCTTGGCCCATCCATAAAATCTGCCGACCACAAACCAATCCATTTTGAAAAAGACCTGTTTGGGATATCCACACTGAGCAAAATAGTTTTTCCATCCTTTAATAACAGGATTAATCTCCGCTATCAGCTCTTCCATCGTTTTGGACGTTCTGTGCTTTACTATTGTGCGAATCTTATCCCTAAACTTCTTTTGACTTTTCTTGCTAGGCTGAACCTTCAAATACCAGCGTCCCTTCTTCCAGAAACATGGAACTTGTTTAAAATTAAACCCAAGGAAATCAATCTCTGCGAGCTGCTTGCTCATATCCTCCACACAGGTTTTCTTTTCATTGAGATTAAGCCCTTCGGATTCAACCATTTCCTTGAACCAAGTGAGCTGTTCCGGTGTAAACGCTTTCTTATGCATGATCACGAAGTCATCTGCATAGGATATCATCCGGCAGGGTGTTCTCGTGTTGATCAGCAAGGCGAAGTCGTTTAGATAAAGATTGGCAAACAAGGGAGATATTACCCCGCCTTGGGGAGTTCCTTTTTCCGACCGCTTTATGCTGGTCTTTCCGTTCCGGCTTATTTCCGCTACTGGTGCTCGCAGAAACTTGCGCATTAAGGCAAGTATGCTGGTATCTGAAATACGCCGTGCAATTTTGTCTAAAAGTCTATCGTGGGGAATATTGTCAAAATATCCTGACAGATCTGCATCAAGCACATGTACAAATCCTTGGTTGATTGATGTTTTGATCATTTTAACAGCATCAGCCGCCCTTCTCTTTGGCCGGTATCCATAGCTGTTGTCGCTGAACTGAGCCTCAAATATGGGCTCAACAACTATCTTACAAGCTGTTTGTATCACCCTATCCCTGATGGTTGGTATTCCCAAGGGCCTTTCTCCTCCATCCGGCTTGGGTATATATACCCTTTTCACCGGGCTTGGAACATAGGTTCGGTTTTTCAACACTTGAGACACATTCTCGATCCAGGATGTAAGTCCTTGTTCCTCGATGTTTTTGAATGTTATCCCATCTATCCCTGGTTTTCCTCTGTTAGTTTTACATTGATAGTAAGCCTCGAGAAGAATATCATTGCGATAGACCTTGTCATACAGGCTGTAAAATCGACGGTCCTTATCCTGCTTTGATAAAGTGTAAAGCTTTCTTTGAAACAAACGAATTTTTATACTCTGAGTGTTAGCCATAAGGCAATCCCCTCCGCTTCTTCTCCGAAAACATGAAACAAACTGAGCCCCTTCCCTCCGAAAGAGTTATGTTGTCTCTATCATCAACAGTACTATGAGCTCATCCGACTTCCTGTCCACCGAAATCTCCACTTCGACCAAGTCTTATAGGAGTTTTCAGGGTGTCACCACCACCCGATGGACAGGCTCTCCCACGTTCATTGTGTCTCCTTCAATACATGCCGCCCCATATTACGCCGGAAGGCCATGCCGCTGCGTCTACCAGTTTCTTCACAGCATGTTGCAGAATTCAATTCTTGGGACAATTTCTTCACCTTCACTTGTCTGACGACGCTTAACTGGGTTCACTTAATGCTACGGCCTGCATTTCGCCTTGAGCTTTTCAGCCCTTTGTCACCGGGCTTCAACCGAATACACGATTGCCGGTCAGGCTTCAGGGTGAACTGGTAATTACCCTGGCAGATACGTTTCAATCTACTGGATTTATATAAGATATCTTCTTTACCTCCTGACACAACGCTTCGTGGCGCTCCCCAAGTTCGACAAAATTTTTTGAAAATCACCGAAAATTGCCTAAATTTTTGATATAACCTATTGAAATTATTATAATCGATACGTTAAATTACCAATGTAGTGACTGAAAATTTTTTGACTCCAATTTTTTACTTGACATTTCAAATTTTTTGTTCCTACATGTAGCATATGTTTATGCTTAAAAATACTAAATATGCCAATATCGTTTAAAATAAAGAAGTTATTGATCATGTAAAAAAAATGTAGTGCCGAAAAAATCAAAGTTTTTCTTTTAAGATATTGAAATAGCAACAAATATGATTTTTAGTTGTCGAACTTGGGTTAACAATATGCGAGGCATGATCGAAATAGGCCATCCAAATATTCCGGTTTACAGACAATGTGAATTGCTCGGCCTTAATCGATCCAGCTATTATTACAAGCCTGCTGAGGAGTCGCAGTATAATTTTTCATTGATGAACTTAATAGACAAACGCTACACATTGACGCCGTTTTATGGTGTACCACGGATGACTGATTGGTTGTGCAGACAGGGACATCATGTAAATCCTAAACGTGTAGCTCGTTTGATGGATTTAATGGGAATCCAGGCTATTTATCCCAAACCGAAAACAAGCCTGAAAAACAAAGAGCATAAGATTTACCCATATTTGTTAAAGGATTTAAAGATAGAGCGAGTCAATCAAGTATGGGCAACGGATATAACTTATATCCGAATGAATAACGGATTTGTGTATTTGGTTGCGGTTATGGACTGGTTCAGCCGCTATGTTCTTTCCTGGTCTATATCAAATACGATGGACTTAGATTTTTGCCTTGAGGCTTTAGATGTCGCTTTAAATCAGGCAACACCGGAGATATTTAATTCCGACCAAGGGAGCCAATTTACAAGCCCTAAATTTACAGGCATGTTGACAGATCGAGGTATCAAAGTAAGTATGGACGGCCGTGGCCGAGTTTTTGATAATATCATGATCGAACGTCTTTGGCGATCTGTAAAGTATGAAGAAGTATATCTGAA
>JADFYW010000270.1 GCA_015232855.1 Fibrobacteria bacterium | reverse complement strand
CATTTTCATTTTTCCTCTTAATGTTTGGTCAGTTAAACTTTATTTCTTCATTAAAAAATTAGAGATCTTTGTATTTGTTTTACTTTCAGTAAGAACTTTAATTGTATATACACTATGTTCTAAAATAGGTATTGATGTATAAACAAGTGGGCGTCCATTTGAAGAATGTATTGGAGCAGACTGGTATATTTCTTTGCCCTTTAATGAATATATGGTCAAAATAACCGTCCCTTCAAAATGGTCTGGCGTGAAAACCGTAACTCCTGATTTGTGACTGGTAAGAAATATTTGCCTGGTATCATGGTCAAAGGGCTGAAAGGAAACACTCCCGTCTATTACAGTCAAAATACCCGCTTCAACTGGCAATGGCCTTTCAAGAAGACAAGGTGGAATATCAAAAGTACATGCTGGGATTTCTGTTGCATAGACGGTATATTTTCCTTCTTGTAACGGTGTAATGGGGAACGAATGGAAAAAAGGTTCTGTAATTTCTGGGCAGAGCCTTTTTGTATTGGTAATCATTGAAAAGGTAAGCGATATATTGTTCTCATGAATAAATACCGAATCATTGGTAATACTGGTCTGGCAAGTATCGTAATTATAGTTAAGAAGGCTCAGGTTAAACTTTGTTTCAGCTATTGCTTGTTCCGGTTCAATAAACCAACTTTCTGGCTTGCCGGTTATTTCAAGTGTTCCGGCTTCCTGACGCATGAGTTTTACGGTGCAGGGGCGTAACGAATCATACATACAGGCTGGCTCTTCAACTACATAGACATTGTAGTTTCCTTTTTCAAGTCCTTTGATATCAACAGATGGACCCCAAGGCGAAACTATGTCTTTACAGAGAATGAATGTCATAATTTCTGTATTTACAAAAGACAATGTGATGTCCTTATCATTGATTTCTGCTCGGACGCGACTGAATGCGTAGTTGCAATCATTGTATTTACTGTTCAGTATTCGCAGGTTGAAAGCCTTGTTTTCAGCCATTGTATCCGGCGTTATTGACCATGCACGCTCTTCTTTTGCAGTAACCGTCAAAGTCTCGGCAAGGACTGTTTTAGGTGTTAATTCACAGGGGTAACAGTCTGGAAGTATAACCGCATATATTTCATATTGTCCGGGTGTGAGGGCTGTTATATCATAGGTTGGCCCATAAGGCATTAATACCAATGGGCATAAAACATCCAGATCGTTCATCGGCAGGTATGTTAAATATATTTTATTGTTGTCCACCTGAACTTTAAGTTCTGAGAAAGTAGTACCACAAGTGTACCTGAAACTCTTAAGTGATAGTTTAAATTCCTGACCTTCTTCAACGGAATCTGGATTTAGTACAAAACCAGTGATAAGGTCACCCTGTGCCTGCGTAAAAACACTAAACAGGCTAAGTACAAGAATGAAGAGTAGATGAGTTATTTTAAAATTCATGTTATCCCCCCGAATAATTTTTTGCATTAAAAGTTTGTTTAATTAAGATATTACAAGCGGGGTAGGCAACCGGAGCAGTAGTGTGCGAAGTAATAAAAAAATACAACCTTTCCATGCTTATGGAATAGTTCTTAAGCAGCAAGGCAATTTCTGTTTTATTCACTTCTCTTACATCGTCACTACCGGTTGCCACACCGTATGGTTCTTTACAGGCCCCTTTATCGGAACCATACCTTCGCCAGGTTCCCATACCCGGCGATGTCTCCCGCATTTGCTGTAACTTAACAGAAGGATAGATATTCATTTTTCCTCCTGAATAAATACCTGTTCATTAACTGGTGCTATTACGGTATAGTGCTTGCCATCAATTTCAAAATATCCAGATATACCTTGCTGAGCATTAGCGCTTCCAGAAAAGACCATGATACTGCTGTCAGTCTTAAACACTTCAGCGGTAAAAGTAAACGTTCGCCCAGTAACCGTTTCTGAAATAACTGAATCGGGTGAAGCTGTCAGCTGGATTTTTTGAAATAAGGCAGAGGAGAAATGTAAGTCTTGCTTTATTTTTGTCAGGGATGATAACAAAGAAGTATTAAAATAATATTGGGCCCGTAGTCTTACCAGGGAATCGTTGTCTGAAGGTTTATTTATTTCCAGGTACAATATGTCTTTTGTTGGGTCGGGGTCTGTAACCAAACTAACGGTTTGAAGTGTGTCAGAATTGTTTATATCATAACGGGTAAATGAAGTGACGATATTATCAACAATGTTACTGAAGTTAAGGTCCGGGCCCGAATTAAACGTGGATTGTAGAGTAACTTTAAATTTATTTTTCTGTAACGTTCCATTAAGGACAATGGTGGGGAAAATGCCTTCTGGAGCAAAATAGATTAGGTTGTCCCCGTCAAAATCTGCATACTTTATAAAAATAGAGGACCCATCAGCTCCAGAGAGGTTTTTGGTAACCGAATAAACATTATAGTTGCTGTTTTTGGTAATATTTGCCTCTCCCATTGAAATTGAGGAATTATAGGCTGCTGGTTCATCCATAATATACGCGACAGAGTCATTTGCCGGGAAATAAATAACTGAATCAAATGTAATTGCATCATCTGTGAGGATAGTTCTTTTAGTCTCTGTCGCAGATGTATCGGTAAAGTCTATTTGAGCAAGACTGCAGTCATGGATTGTTTTTTCCTGAAAAAGGGTATCGATGGTGATTTGTTTAGATCCTACAATAATGGTATCCAGGATGTATACTGAGTCCAATATGTACATTGAGTCAATATTAGTAATGGTGTAATTGTCAATTTGTGTTATAGTGGTATCAACATGAAGACGATTTTCAATGCGTAATTCTTTAACGAAAGTAGAATCCCAAATAACTGCAGTATCAGTGACAACCATGGTATCTATTACACGTACCAGGCAGCTATCACTAGAGTCAGTAGCTGCTGTTTTTGCCAATAAATATGGTTTGTCATTTATCGAAGGGTCCAGGAGGTTGTTATCTAAATAACTACTCATTTTCCAGGTACTATCGTCTTGTGTGATTTTCATGAGGGCTGATACACAAGCAGTGATTTCAGGGTTTCCAACATCTGTGCCACTGGAAATCGGGCCTGTTGGTTGGCTGCAACTTTGAAACTGTATTAGGACCAGGACAAAAAAAGTTATGAATAGTTTAAATATCATTTGTCTGCCTCCTTGTCCATAGTGTCGGAAAGGGGGAAAAGTTGGAAATTAATTTGAGTTACCTTGTTGGCACATTTATCTGCTTCTGCAAGCATTAGCAGTTCTTTTCTAAACTCTTCTATTTTTTTAACAATGACGTCTGATGTTTCTTTGGAGAGGCTCAGGGTGAGGCTTGTAATATTTCTTTCTGCAGCAGGAAATCGTTCAATGGATTCAGAAGCCAGAGAAATCATTTCCCGGTGATAATTTGAAACTGCAACTGAGCGAATTTGAGGGCCGGTTGAAATGTTTGTGCTGGTCAAGCAATATTGACCTTTTTCTTGTGTTATATAGCCGAGTTCTACAAGCAGTTTAACTGAACGTTTTGCTTCGTCAGCAGTGATTGCGGGAATCAGGCTTTTGCCCAGTTTTTTATAGTCACCTGAAAAATCAACAGCGCAGACCAGTTCTCTTATAACGGGGTGGTACCAGTTGGTGAAATACTTGAGTTCTTCTTTTTCAACCTTATGGGGAGATGTTTGCTTCCTGAATTTAAGAACAGATTTCAGGTAAAAGTTTTTTTCATCCAGGCTTTTGCTTTGATTAAAAAAAACCAAATTTTCAAAATATTCAGCCTCTTTTTTATTGAATTTAAGACCTTTGGTTATCTTAAAAACACTGTCTTTGGTAAGGTTTCTCTGGCTTTCAATAACCAGTTTCATAAAATTAGGGGATTTAAACCCCATTTTCTGGGAAAATAAACGGCATGAATAAAAGGAATGTTGGGCCTTTTTTTCGGCGAAATAGTCTCCGAGGTATTCTCGGTAGTTTAGATATTCAAAGACCGGTTCCATAGTAGTCCTATTATAGTTCATTTTGCAGAGATATACAACAAAAAGGTATTGTTAAGTGTATTC
>JADFYW010000026.1 GCA_015232855.1 Fibrobacteria bacterium | reverse complement strand
AATCCGCCACTGATAGCATTTTATTACCTGTGATGTTATTGGATTCGGGGCGGGTGGTCATTCAAGGTAAAGATGTATTACTTGATTTGGGTGCGGTAGTTAAGGGGTATACGGCTGATCGCTTTTCCCGGATACTCGATTCACTTGGTTTCCCGGATCACATGATTATGGTTGGAGGAGAGGTACGGGTAGCTGGCACCAAACCAGAAGGGTTATGGAGGGTTGGTGTTATGCATCCCAGAGCAAAGGGGGTGCTCGCAGGTGTGATAAGCGCTCCTGGGGGATTTAATATATCAACCTCTGGAGATTATGAAAGGTTCTTTATACGGGATGGAAAACGTTATCACCATATTTTTGATCCTCGAAATGGTTATCCTGCCAGGGAGTATTGCTCTGTTACGGTACTGGCCCGTGCAGGGATGGTTTCTGATGCCTTATCCACATCCCTATTTGTCCTTGGTCCATTAGCCAGCCGCTCCCTTCGTGATTATTACCAGGTAGACGCGGTATGGCTAAAAGAGACTGATACGGGGCTTTGCGCTATAATGACAGATGGACTGGCCGGTCTTCTGGAGCTGGATGCAGATATTAGGTTATGTGGACCGTGAGAACGGGTTTGTTTTAATGAAAAAACTGCCATTTTTTAAACCTTTAGATAGTATCATCATAGTGCTCATACTGGTGGTTTCTGTTTGGTCCCTTACGTTTTTTACCCGTGAAAAAGGCTTTCAGGCAGAAATTTTTATTAAAGCTAAACTGGTATCCCGTTTATCTCTTAATGGAGATGAAAAAAAGTTTATCTTGCCTTCTAAGAAGGGAGACATACATGTTCTGTATGGTGAGGGGGAAATAAGAATACTCCATGCGCCATGTAAACATAAAATTTGCGTAAAGCATGGAGCCATTTCCAACACTCGCGAAAAGATAATATGTGCGCCTTCTGGTTTATTGATTCAAATAACAGGAACGGGGAGTTTAAACAAGGATAGTCTGGATGCAATTACCTTTTGAAGTAAAAAGCAAAACAGGACTCAGTGCTGAGGTTTTTGCTTTATGCCTGCTTCTTGCGTCAGCGCTCCAGATAGCCGAAGTGCTTGTTCCTCGTATTCCCATATTCCCCTGGTTACGCCTGGGGCTTGCCTATCTGGTTATTTTACCTTTTCTCATCCGTTTTGGGGCCTTTAACGCTACTATATTATTTCTTTGTAGAAATGTGCTCGCCTTGTTGTATGGCGGACAAATGTTCTCTTCGTTTATAATCAGCTCCATTGCCGGCTGTTTTACTTTGTTACTGGCAGGGAATTTGTTGGTATGGCTGTTTAATCGGGATATTATCGGATTACTGGGACTCAGTACGTTGTTGGCGGTCTGTTTTAATCTTGTACAGTTGTATACCGTAGAGCTTATTTTTATCAGGCATAGTGGTTTTTATTTTCAATTGGGGCCGGTACTCATTTGGTCCATCTTATCAGGCAGCCTGATTGCGTTTCTTGTGTATAAAAGCAGGGGGACTTTAGAAAGAATGTTCTCTGGAGACACTGAAAATTTGAACGATGGTGTTGAAAAATCTGAACAAAAAAAGAATAAAGTAACATTACCTACACCTAATCCCTTTAGAAGTCTCTTACCTGGAAATCTTCCGGTATTTCTGCAATTTGCAGTTCCGATGTTATTATTTATTACCGTGTTTTTAATACAGCAAATCTGGTTTCAAGCAATTGTTTTTGTACTAATATTAATTTTGTCTCGTTTTGGAAAAATCAAAATCCTTATATATGCCTGGCCCTTTTATTTTTATCTGGCCTGGTTGCACCTGTTTCAAACCGAAGGTTTTTTTATTTACCGGGATTGGATAACAAAAGAAGGTTTTGAAGGTTTTATCCTTCATTCTTTGCGGATCTCGAGTATCATTTTATGTGGTCAGTGGATAGGGGCTTGTTTTAGGCTGCTTAATATGAAGCGATTCGGTCAAAATTTGTATGTACGGGGGTTTATCCTCGCAATGCCCTTGCTCCCTTCTATTTTTGGGGTTGCAATTTCACTGGGCAAAGACTTTTTTCGTCGTCTCTTGAAAAAAGAATTCAGCGGCCTGCTGGAACCGTTTATCAATAGGTTCAAAAAAGAACTATTGTCTTAATAAACTTCTCAGTTTTTATTTGTATTATTGAGCGCCGCTTCGGATTTTTCCTCGAAACGAGTATGAATACGGTCTAACCGAGCCCGTTCACGAGAGACGCAGTCTGGGATGGATTGAAGATTTTCGTGAGGATAGGGCTTTTCTTTGGCAATAGAAAGACAAATGGCGATACCGGCTTCCAAATTTGATTTAAATGCAGTGAGTGTTTTTATTTTGGAAGGCTCATAAGTGCAATCATTCACCAAGTTTTCATAATGGTCGATATACATGAGAATTTCTTTGGCAAACATATGGATGCGCTCAGGTGGGATTATTTCCTCACCACGCCCGTATATATGGTCAACCATTTCTTTTAAAGAATATGTACGATTGAACCAGGCCAGATTGGGACCAGGACAGATACACTGGGGAGCGTTTTTTTCTTCAACCAGACCAAGACCAATAAGAATACTATTGCCAAGTTGATCACAAATACAGGATTTGACCTCTATGGCCTCTTTGGCTTTTTGTGTTTCTTCTTCTGGTAAATTCTTTGAGGCCAGCTCTGCAAGCTTTTTCTTTTGATAGGCACTGGCAGCTATACATAATGGTTTACCTGAGAACTCTGTGTTGGAGGCTAAGAACCCTTTTCGACAGGGGGAACCTGGTTTCCCTGCCGCAGCACGACTTTTAGTCCAGATATCGGTACCGGAATTTCTGATGTTATTGAAAGGTACGCCAAGTGGAGATACATCACTCAAATAAAAATCACTCTCGCCTGCATTTTTAAGCAGGGTACGAGTTGTGTCATCCATACAGGTGGCTTCTGGCACTAAAAGAAAAGGTGAAGCCCAGCCTGTCGCGTCCATTCCAAAATAGCCCATAAGTCTTCGTACTTCGGCATTATTGCCAATACCACCTTGTACGGTAAGCAGGGGTTGCTTATCTGTATTTATTTCGGGGTAGGTGAGACCCGCATTTTTGTAGTATTTTTTTACTAAAGGCTTAAATGCTTCAGAAAGATTATGTCGATTTTCTTTAAACTCTTGAAGGAGGGCTGGTAACAGATAACCGTTGGAAGGGAAAGCATGTCCTCCACAGTTTAAACCTGATTCAATTCTGAATTCGTGAACTTCCAGGCCTTTTCTTGCGAGAAACTTCCCCTGGGTGAGGGTAGAACGATAGTCGCTTACTTTTAAGATGATTTTTTTCTTGATATAGCCGCTTTTATCACGGTAAAAATCAGGAAAGTTGGTCATGTAAGAAAAAAGTTTTTGGTTTATACCCGCAGACAAGATTAAGGATGAGTGAAGACTGCTATTTGCATAACCTTTTAGTGCGACTTTAGCATCACTGAAAATATCGTCAAGTGGTTTCCCATCTTTGAAATTAAGTCGGTCCAGTTTTACCATGATGTTAACATCAATAGAACCTGGTACCATTTGCTCGTTTAATCTGGTTTCGAGATTTAAACGGTGGGTATGGGGATTACATGCCGGAAAATTTATGAATTCTAAGTATTCTTTTTTAAGGAGAGAATCATCAGGTAAGAGTTCGAAGTAGGTCTTTTTTTCGTTATCCTGATGAAACGGGAGTTTCCGGATTGCTTCAAATCGAAGAGAAACGATTTCATTAACCATGTTCAGATAAGCGGTAACTCTTTTTGCTCTGCCATCATCTTCATTTCTGGGAATGGGAGTGTAATTTAACTCATATTTTTCAGAGTAATATTGTCGCACGTCTTCAAGTAATAAATCATCTACCAGAGAAATAACCGATGAAATACCATAGGGAGCAACTCGTATTGGTGTATCGAGAGAATGCCCCGTACCCATTACAGGTATATGAAATTTATGTGGACTGGTTTTTGTTTTTGTCATAATTGGGAAAGAAAGGAATAATAATAAAAATGTTTCAAAATACTAAAAGATTTCAGGATATAAAAATATAGTCTTTTAAAACCAAAAGTGATTTTCCTGATTTATCTTGTTTGAAATATGCTGGAAACCGGAATAAAGATTCTTTTTTTGTTACTTGGCGTAGCCGTCCAGTTTTCGATAAACAGTACGCATACTGATGCCTAAGGTTTCTGCGGTGCGGTTTTTATCACCGTTAAAGCGCTTAAGGGTTGACTCAATTACAAATTTTTCAATTTCATTCATGGTCATACCTCTCCCAAAATTGAGCAATAGGCTGGATCCTGATGAATTACTGAGCTCTGGAGGAAGATCTTCGGGAGTGATTTGGTGTCCTCTGCAAAGAATGACTGCTCGTTCAACAGCGTTTTCAAGTTCCCGTATATTTCCTGGCCATTTATAATCTTCAATAAGGCCCAAAGCATCTGCGCTCACAGTCAAATTCTCTCTTTTGTTCTTTTTACAATATTTTTGAAGGAAGAACGAAAAGAGGGAGGTAAGATCCTCAGGTCTGTCGCGTAGAGGGGATATCGTAATGGGAATTACATTCAGACGATAAAATAAATCTTCTCTGAATTTTCCTTCTTCAACTAAAACACGCAGGTTTTTACGGGTAGCGGCAACAATTCGAACATCTACCTTTTCTGCCCGGCCACCTATAGGGTTAATTTCTCCATCCTGTAATACGCTAAGCAATTTTGACTGGATTGCAGGGGGGATTTCGGCAATTTCATCTAAAAATATAGTGCCTTTATGTGCTTCTTGAAATTTTCCTATTCTGTCCTGGACTGCTCCGGAAAAGGCTCCTTCTTTATAACCAAAGAGTTCTGCTTCCAGCAAATCATCGGGTATCGTTGCGCAATTTATTTTAATAAGAGCTTCTTCACTACGTGTAGAATTGTCATAAATGTAGTTGGCCAGAACTCCCTTTCCTGTTCCTGCTCCGCCTAATATGAGTATTGTCGCATCAGATTTTGCTGCCTGGGCACTCCTTTCCAGCAGTTCTTTAAATTCACGACTTTTAACCCACTCAAAATCATTTTTTCTGCTTTTTTTGAGCTTTTGTTTGAGATTGATGTTTTCCTGTAATAAAAGGGCCTTTTCCATTGCCCGTTGTACTACCGCTACAATCTGCTGCTTTTTAAAAGGCTTGGTAATAAAATCATATGCGCCTTTTTTCATTGCATTAACCGCGTCTTCAATAGTTCCATGACCGGTAATCACAATAATCTGTATGGAATCGTTAATCTCTTTAATCTTTTCCAAGAGTTGAATGCCGTTCATTTTCGGCATACGCAGGTCTGTAATCACAATTTCAGGAGATGTTTTACGAATCACTTGAAGTGCATTCAGACCGTCCAAAGCTGTCAATATTTTACAATCGACTCCGCTTAAAGCACGGGAGAGTGCGTCCAGAATACTCTTTTCATCATCAACGAGTAATATTTTATGTTTCATATGACAGCTGCCTTTGCCAAGATATTATGAGATGCCTAATAATATTTCTTATTTTTTTACTACAGAATTTAATGATATTTATATTTTTTTATATATGTTTGTCAATTTGACAAGGGAAAAGTGATTTTGGCAAAGTGAATGTGATTTTGGCAAAGGATTAATAAATATGAGTTCTTTAATCAACAGTGCTTTTAATCAGGCTGTGTATGCGATTTGCTTAACTGATTTGGATGGTAAGCTGTTGCATGTAAATCATGCTTACCTAAAACTGTATAAAATTGAATCAGTTGAAGAGCTTATTGGCAAAACACAAAGATTTATAAGTTCTCCCAAAACTCCCAAAGTGGTCTATCAGCAAATGTGGCAGATGATAGAATCAAACAGGAACTGGAATGGAGAAATCACTAATCTTGATAGTGAAGGCAGAGAAGTATTCATTCACTTAAACATAAATCCGATTTTTAAAAACGGTGAAAAAATTGGTTATATGGGGTTTAGTCTGGATCGTAGTCAGCAAGTAATGATGGAAAAGCAACTTTTGCATGCAAATAAATTGGTGGTTCTTGGAACCCTGGGGGCTGGTCTTGCCCATGAACTCAATAATCCTCTTACGAGCATATCCCTTGAAGCAGAATATATCCAGGAGGCCATACATTCTTTTCAGGAAATGGAGCATCTCGATCAACTCAAGGCGGCTTCAAATTCCATTTTAATGAGTGTTGAAAGAATGAACCGGGTAATTGAACATTTATTGGTCTATTCACGGAAGGATGATGGCGAAGACATGGAAATTGTAAGTATGAATGCGGTTATTTCTGATAGCTTCCTTTTTCTTGATAAACAATTAAAAAACAGGGATATTCAGGTAAAAATTGAAAAAGAAGAAGAATTAAAAGTGTATGGCCATAGAATGGATATGGAATCTGTTATCCACAATCTTCTCACAAATGCCCGGGATGCCTTTCATAAAAGTCGTACAGAAGAAAAGCTTATTAAACTTAAACTGTCCAGAACAGATGACGACTGGATGATGATTGAATATTGGGATAATGCGGGTGGTATCCCACCAGAGATTATCGAAAAAATTTATGATCCTTTTTTTACTACAAAAGTTGAAGGGGAGGGGACCGGCCTTGGATTGGCAATTACCAAAAAAATTGTTGTAGCCAGCGGAGGGATGATTTCTTGTGAATCTGAAAATGGAGAAACGCGCTTCATCATTCGTTTGCCTTTAATAAAAGAAAATGTGCAATAATAATGCTAAAAGAATACAGGTTATTTTGTCCCACAAACTGGAATTAATCTTGAAATAAATAATAATCTGTAAATTATTGTTATGGATATGGTAAAATTACATATTAAATGATATTGATTAATAACAGCAGTTTTGCTTTTTAAATAAAAAATGAGAATAATAGCTATTCCAAAAGTTGTACTTATTTTGAACTTGCTATGGAGGTTCGCTGTTTATGGCTAACATAAATCCCAATAAGGTTGAACATTTACTTAATGAAATTGAAGCTGCTAAGAAAGATTTTTCAATAAGAGTGGGAGTACCCGGTGAAGATAAAACTATAGCGGGTCTGGCTCTGGCCGTGAATGGATTATTAGAAAGTTTTGAAAAAGAAATAAGGCGAAAACTGGAATATTCTGATCTTGCAAACAGGGCAAGGACAGAATTCTACAATAATATATCCCATGAAATAAGAACGCCCCTCAACGCGATACAAGGCTTTTCTGAATTGTTATCCAGCAGTTCTCTAAACAACCAACAAGAAAATTACATATCGATTATAAAAGAAAATGGTGAATTGCTAGGTTCCCTGATTACCGATACATTGGATGTGTCTAAAGTTGACTGCCAGGATGATACTTCCCCCGATATTGATTTTGATTTGGAAAATCTCCTTGAAGGGATACTGAAAATTTTTCGTCCGCGGTTAAAAGGGAAAAACGTTGATCTCTATCTCGATTTTGAGGAGGATGCGCCCAAAGATTTTCGCGGCAATCCAACCAGGCTCAGGCAGATATTTTTAAACCTGGTATCGAACTCTATTCGATTAACTGATAAAGGTGAAGTTAGTATCTATGTTGGCCTGGAAGAACGGAGTGAAAAAAAACGAACTCTTCGCATTTCGGTAAAGAATACGGGCATCATAATTTCGGATCAGACCGTAAAGCCAACTTACAGTGGCACGGAGCTTGGACTCTTTTTTACTCGTTCTCTGGTTAAAAAAATGGGTGGTAAATTTAGTGTTTTATCACGTGGGAGCATGGGGAGCGAATTTATACTTCTGCTTGATTTACAAGAGACTACACCTGTTTCTCATACCAATGTTACTCCTCTGAGTCTTAGAGAACTTGAAGGAAAAAATATCTTACTTATTGATTATAATGATTATTCCACTGAGATTATCACCAGTTATTGTAATGAATTAAATATGAATATTTTGCATAAGACCTCTGAAGGAAAGAATGCCCTTGAATGGCTTTTTAGTCAGTCTCAGGTACCGGATTTGGTGCTGGCAGATATTATAATGCCGGATATGGATGGGTATGAATTTGCCAAAATGATACGAAAACGGGATATCTATAAAAAAATAAAGCTTATTACCGTAACTTCAGAAGCGCAACCCGGGACGGCTCAAAAGGCAAAAAATTCTGGTTATGATGGGTATTTACCCAAACCTTTCACTAAAAGAGAAATTTTTAATGTAATCCAGACTACCCTTGGAGATAACCGTCCCGAGGGGCAAATTGTAACCCGTCATTTGTCCGAAGAACTTTATTTCAAGGGCTTAAAAGTTTTGTTGGCAGAAGACAACCCCATCAATCAGAAGCTCGTATACAAGATGCTTGATAGACTTGGTTGTGAAATTGAAATGGTAAAACAGGGGGATGAAGCTTTTGAAAAGGTTGAAGCAAACCTCTATGATGTTTGTTTAATGGACGTAAACATGCCTGTGATGAATGGGCCTGAAGCGACAAAAAAAATCCGGCAGTTATCTCCGAATTTACCAAATCGTAATATTCCGATTATTGCTATGATGGCTGTTGAAGAAGGAGACCAGCAGGAGTGCCGTGCCTCAGGCATGAATGATATATTGCTGAAACCAATAGATTTACCCCAACTTAAAGAAGTAATCTACAACTGGGTAAACCGGGAATAAGTATAAACAAAAAAAACCGTGGCTGTTAAGCCACGGTTCTTGTACAGGCGCATTGCCTGAGTTATTATCCGAGCAACTGCAGCACAGATTGTGGTATCAGATTGGCCTGTGACAGCATTGCTGTGGATGATTGAGCTAGTATTTGTGATTTGGTGAATTGAGTAGTTTCAGTCGCGAAATCCACGTCACGGATTCGTGCTTCAGCATCCTGGGTATTAAAAGTCTGGTTGGCTATATTATTAATAGCATGGTCCAGTCTGTTAATGTATGCACCCATGTCCGCCCTCATATTATTGATAGATTTAATAGCTCCATCAATTGAAGTGATAGCGTTAAACGAATTTGACTGATTGGTGATATTGGTAGTAGTCGTTCCTCCGGCTGCCTGAAGCGTAATGCCTAAAGCACCAAGAGTAAGTGCGTCCACTGAGATAGAAAGTGTATCAACGGTACCAGAAGCTTGACCACTGTTATTGTTTGCGCCTACATGGATAACTGACGCAGAACCACCCGATACACCAAAGGAGCCAGAAGCCCCATCCAATAAGGTCATGCCGTTATACTGTGTCGCCTGGCCGATACGGGAAATTTCCGTCATCAATGCCTGGAACTCAGTATTGGTATAACTACGTTCGGTACTGGTTAAAGTGTCATTGGCACTCTGGACGGCAAGTTCACGCATCCGCTGAAGCAACGAAGAAATTTCGTTTGCCGCACCTTCTGCAATCTGAAGCAGTCCAATGCCATCGCTGGCATTTGATTGGGCCTGTTTTAGACCGCGAATCTGGGTCCTTAATTGTTCCGAAACGGAAAGACCTGCCGCATCATCAGAAGCTCTGTTGATCCGCATACCTGTTGAGAGTTTTTCCAGAGATTTCTGGAGATTGCCTTGCTGTGTTCTACCCGAGTTTTGGGTGATCATTGCAGCTATGTTGTGATTGATACGCATTTTAACCTCCTTGTTATGTTTTACGTTACCCAGCATCCCTGCTGGATAGAGTCGATCACTCGCTGTTATTTTATCGGCAGAGTTCAAGTGCCACTTTAAATTTTTCTTTAAGTTTTTCTTTAAGATTGACGTAACTAAATATATAACAAGGAGATGTGTTTTGAAAAAAACATTGATCCGGCAGAGAAAATGTGAAATGGGATTGTGAGCTTGATCCAAATGTTTATAATTTAGGGCACTATGAGTAAAGCAAATAATAAGATGGATTTTATGGCAATCGGTGCCCACGCAGATGATATAGAGCTTATGGCTGGTGGCACCGTTGCAAAACTTGTAAAAATGGGAAAAAAAGGAGTTTTTGTTGATGTTACAGATGCTTCTGCAGGTACCCGTGGTTCCTCAGAGATTCGACAAAAAGAAGCTTTGCAAGCGGCTAAATCACTGGGGATTCTTCATAGAGAAAATCTGGCCTTACCTGATTCCAGGCTGGAAAATAATCAAGAGTCTCAGTTAAGCATGATAGCGGTTATCCGAAAATACAGACCAAAAATTTTATTAACCCATTATTTTAAGGATGAACATCCTGATCATATTGCAACTGCTGAAATAGTAGATGCCGCCCGGTTTAAAGCGGGTTTGAAAAATTTTAATTGCCCGGGTCGGGCTTTCAGGCCGGAGCGTTTGTTCCATTTTATGGGTCCTGAATATTTTGAACCCACTTTTTGTGTTGATATTTCTGAATACTGGACTGTGAAAATGAAATCAGTACTTTGTTATAAATCACAGTTTTTTAATTCCTCTGCAAAAGAATTTAAGGGCAAAACAGACATTGCGTCACCCGAATTTCTGGAATATCTTGAATATAAGCACCGGTTTTTTGGCTGGCGTATCAGGCGGAAGTACGCAGAACCTTTTTTCTGTAAAGAAATACCTGAGATGGGTGATTTAACTAATCTGGGTGGAAAAAGATTTTAAAATGAAAATTGGCATTACCTGTTATCCGACTTATGGTGGTTCCGGTGTCCTGGCCACAGAACTAGGAAAATTACTTGCGAAAAGAGGTCATGAAGTTCACTTTATAACTTCTGCCTTACCTTATCGTCTTCATGTTCAATTCGAAGAAAGAGTGTTTTTCCATGAAGTTGAAATGGATAAATATCCTTTGCTGGAGTATTCTCCTTATGACCTGGCTCTTGCGGCCAAGATGCGTGAAATATTTTTATCAGAAAAACTTGATTTATTACATGTACATTATGCTCTTCCCCATGCAATATCGGCTTTCCTTGCGGCTAAAATGATTGAACCTGCTATCATGCCTGTAGTCACCACATTACATGGTACTGATATTACTATCGTGGGACAAAAAAAAAGTTTTTATGATATAACCAGGCTGGGGATCAATCAAAGTACCATTGTTACCGCAGTATCAGAGTATCTTACTAAAGAAGCGGAAGATATATTTATTCCAGAGAAGCCTATTCGGACTATACATAATTTTGTTGATTTACAGTTGTTTAAAAAGAAAAAGAAGAGCAGTAGAAGGTGCTCTTTTGCAACAGAAAATCAGATAGTATATACTCATATATCAAATTTCCGCAAGGTTAAACGGATTCCTGATGTAGTGAAAATTTTTTCCCGGATAGTCCAGGATGTTGATGGTATATTATTAATGGTGGGTGAAGGGCCTCTTTTAAGTGATGCCAGGCAATTGGTTGAATCTCTTGGTATAAGCGACAAGGTGAAATTTCTGGGGAAACAAGAAGATGTTGTATCCATTTTCAGTATGTCTGATATATTTCTTTTTCCTTCTGAAACAGAAAGTTTTGGTCTTGCAGCTCTTGAAGCTATGGCCTGTGAAGTGCCAGTGATAGCTTCGCGTTCCGGGGGAATACCAGAAGTTGTTAATTGCGGGGAAACGGGGTTTTTAAGTGAGACAGGTGATGTTACGGCAATGGCGATTAATGGTATCAAACTCGGAAAAAATTCTGATTTGAGATTGAAAATGGGTAAAGCAGGGCGAAAAAGAGCAAAACAATATTTTGGCCCTGATAAAATTATACCCCTTTATGAAAAAGTCTATCAGGAAGCTGTTGAACTGGCTCACAATTGTAATCAATGAAGCGGTTATCCACTTCAATTTAAGACCTGAAAAGTGTTGGGGAATTTTTTAGTGTGTCTTGTAATTTTTTACATTGTTTTATATATTGCGTTTTTGGAATTTTTTACTTGGATAAACACTGCTTTATACTTCACCACAGTTTGTCCTGAAACAGAATTCCGAAAGGAAATAGTTCAGAATGGCAATTTTGTTAGATACGCCTGTTAACCTTGGAAAAGGGCAGATTTCAGCTCATATGGTGAGTGATGAATCTTTAGTAGAATTGCATCAGTTTGCAAAGGATTTAGGTCTTAAAAAGCAAATGTTCCAGATAACGGAAAGTGGTTTTGCCAGGTACAATATTAATATCAGTAAAAGACTTCAGGCTATTGACAAAGGAGCACTGGAGGCTTCTCCGGCAGCATTTATGAAGGCTTCCCGGGATCTCAGTCGCGATTAAGTTTGCGTTTACAAAGCAGCAAGCTCAGTTAATCAAACATAAAAATCAACAGTTCTAATCACATTCATTTTTAATGGGATTACATTGAATTGGCAGCTATTTCTAGCAGAAATTACTTTTTCTTTTAAATGAGTGTCCCCCTGATTTGGGGAAGAGCCGAAGAGCCAGTTAAATCAGAATATGAAAAAGGGAGTAATGGTGCCCAGGACGAGAATTGAACTCGTACCCTATTACTAGGAAAGGATTTTAAGTCCTCAGCGTCTACCAATTCCGCCACCCGGGCACATCAGGAAAAGTAATATATTTTTAAAAAATCCCAAATAGAATCGGAGCTAATTAATCCAAAGGGGAAAAATGTTGGATGATTACCTTCAGGCAGCTATGTTTCAAGCTTCTTATACAAGTCTGAAAAAGTCTCTGTTGTTCGCTTCCAGCTAAAATAGTCTGAGCGGTGTCTACCATGGATAATTTGCTGCTTTCGGTATTCTTTATCCATAATCATTTTGTAACAGGCATCTGACCAGGCCTGGAGGGATTCAATAGACTTGTCGAAAGGATTAAGACCGGTATCAAAACCAAGACTGGTTTTCATTGGTTCGTTATTACCGGTGATCACAGGACATTTCATACGCATGGCTTCGATAACGGGCAAGCCAAAACCTTCTTCAAGAGATGGAAATAATAATAGTTCTGCATGGGTGTATAGAGCAGCAATAGTTTTGTCTGTTATATCCTCAACAAAAGTAATCCATGGACATTCATTTTCCTCAAGATTGAGTTGTGACATTATTCTCGCTTTTTTACCACAAATGATCCAGTTAAGTTCTGGTAGCTGCTGTTTGAGATGCTTGATAATCTGAAAGGAAAAATGACCGTTTTTGTTATCTGTGTCACCGATGGTGAGTATGTATGATGTTTGAGAAGGAGTTTTTAGACATTCAGTTAAGGAATCACCAGAAGGAAGTTGAGTTGCAAATGAATCCATATGCTCACAACCAAGAGGGACTTCTGTTATGTTTTTTGGTGGATAATCAAGCTGTTTACAAACATCATTTGCTGTGGTTTGGGATATCACTAAACAATGTCTGATTTTAGAGATTCTCCATTTTTGGATTTTTATCCTCATTGTTTTACGGTAAAACCTATTAATGGGGGAGGTTGGTTCATGAAACATATGGAGATCGTAAATGACTGCAATGGTTCTAAAAGGAAAAAATATGGGGCATGAAATTTCATGTAAAGGACCCAGAGCTACAAAGTTTTGAAAAAGAGTAATCTTATTTTTCCATAGCAAAACAGGTAAAATAAATTGATCCCATATCCAGGGTCGCGTCCATAATGGTGCTTGAATTAAAGGCTCTAGACTGGGAATAGGATTTGGTAGCGTTTTAAATATCAGACTGCGATACTCATATGGGTGCGCTATTAATCTTTTGACTACTTCCCGGGTAAATCTGCCAATCCCCCGGTTTTTATAGGCTGTTTGCAATGGGCGCAAATCAAGAAGAATTATTTTTTGTTTTGCTTTTGCCATAGATAAAGATTGCTTTTTTAGATTAAAATAGTTTTTATAGTGAGCAAATCATGGTAAAAAAACATTCCTTTTTGATAGAGTAAATAGGTATTATATTCTTATCTGCATGAGTTTTTTATTTTCCATATTTCGACAATTTAAACTTCCCCTCATATGGTACCTTTTTTTTGTTTTGGCAATGGGTGTTTCACAGGCAAAAACACAGGATAATAAGGATTCAACAGTAATAGAATCTTTTGAAGCAATACCCTATCCGGGGGCAACCATGTATTTGCACAAAGGGATAGCTGTTTCTATTGCCTTTGGAGCCTATAAGGCATTGGGAGGATTTTTTGAAAGAAACAGCCTGTTTGATTGGGAAAACAACCTTTTTCAATGGCAAGGTGAAGGTAGTTTCTTTTATGCTCCCTGGATTTCTGGTGGAGCAAGTGCTAAAATTATAGCGGGAGAGCCTACAGAAAACTCAACTCTTGTAGAAAATCGATATCATATTTTTTCCAGGTTTCATTACCACAATCAAAAATTTGCTGCATTTGCCGGTCCACTTTTTGGATTGTATAATCTCGCATTTTCGATGGATACAACCGGTGAATTGCCCGAAGCCATTATTCCTGATCCGGAAGATACTGAAGACGATGATGAAAATTTAAAAATACCTATTCATGGTTTGCAATCTGCAAAACTTGATTATGGGGCAGGTTTTGGGCTTGGATACAAAATGTTACCTTTTTCGGGAATAACCGCGGGTTCCCAAATTGAGCATGTGTTGGACACTGAGATTCTACTTAAATATTCTTGTGGATTAAGTATTGATCTTTTGTTTTTTATGCCTTCAATAAAAAAAAATGTTCAGGGATTCTTTATCCAGTTTGAATGGCAGTCAGCTTATATTGTGGACTTAAGGCCTAAAAGTACTCAAAGACAAGAAGATTATTCTCAACGAAGACAGGAACAGGTCTTTGTATTCGGGACTGGGGTGGCCTTTTAAAAAACCAACTTGCCGTAACTACTTGATTTTATTAAAATAGTCTTCCTGAAATTTATTATTCATCCTGTTCCGGGATTTTAACCGGAGCCGTAAGTCCAAAGGAGGCAATATTGGCAGATTTATACGAGACCGTTGTAATTGTTGATGCCATGATTCCTGATGAGGCAATCTCATCAGAATTTGAAGCTATCGAGAAACAAATTACTTCCAGGGGAAAACTATTAAAGACAGATGTATGGGGGAGAAGAAAGCTCTCTTATCAGATAAAAGGCCGTTCGTATGGTGATTACGGCGTTTTTTACTATCAGGCTGATTCCAAATTACCAAGTGAATTGGAAAAGGGTTTCCGTATTAACGAGAACATTCTTCGCTGGATGACTGTAGCAGATAATCCTGCTGGTGTTCCGGCAGATAAAGCTGAACCAGAACAGGCAGAAGCAATAGAAGTTAAACCTGAAGCGAAGAAGGAAGAAAAAAGTGAAAAAGAAACAGTGGAATAATCGTAACGACAAGTTTAAATCTAAAACAGACTCTTTCTTTGGCGAAAAAACAAAGAAACGTAAAGTATGCTGGTTCACTGAGAATAAGGTGGATTATATAGACTATAAAGACGAGAAGCTCTTAAGGAAATTTGTAAATGAACGGGGTAAAATTATTCCTCGTAGGATTTCTGGAACCAGTGCAAAGTATCAGCGTCAATTAGCCACAGCTATCAGGCGGGCACGTATTATTGCGTTACTACCTTACGTAAATATTAATATGCGATAACAATGGTTATCGCAGTTTCTGACAATAATTAATTTAAATCAGGCAGAGTCTTAAGAGAAGAGAGACATATATTATGGAAGTTATTTTAAAATCTGATATAAAGGGTTTAGGCAAAACTTTAGACCTTGTTAATGTTAAAAAAGGATATGCTCAGAATTTTCTTTTTCCCAAGCAATTGGCCACTCAGGCTACCCCTCGCAATAAGGAATTGTTAGAAAAAGATAGAGCTGCGGCAGAAGTCTATTATCTCAAGGAGAGGAAAGCTGCTGAATCTTTGGCAGAAGAACTCAAGAACGTTTCTGTTACCATCCCTGTAAAGACCTATGAAGGTGAAAAATTATATGGTTCAATAACTTCTAAAGAAGTTGCGGCTAAGCTGAAAGAAAACGGCATTGATATTGAGCGTAAGCAAATAGATATTTCAGAGCCTATTAAAAACCTTGGTATGTATACCATTAAGGTACTTTTGCCTCCGGATATTGAAACCAAAATTAAATTATGGGTTATCAGTGATGAGTCTGAAAAGGTAAAAGATCCGGAATAATTTTTCTGGGTTTTTTACAATCTTCATTCAGTAATTTTGTTTCTGGTCACCAGAAACTATTTATATATTTATCCCACTACATTCTCTTTTTCTATAAGGAGCGTAAATGAGTTCAGATAAAACAAAAGTTATTGTTGCTGGTGTTATGGGGCGTATGGGTCAAATGATTCTTTCTGCCTGCAATAACAACCCACAGGTTGAAGTAATAGGCGTTACGGAAGCTCCTGGAACTCCCTTTATTGGTAAAACAGTCCAGGTTGCTGAAAAATCATTAGAAATTGTGGATTCTTTAAGTACTATTCTTGAGGAAAACGCTGTTATTATTGATTTTACAGCTCCTAAAGCGGTTATAGCTTCATTACCGAAAGTAATTCAAGCAAAAGCAAAACTGGTAATTGGGGCTACCGGTTTTTCGGAGCCTGAAAAAGCAGAAATTAAAACGGCATCGTCAGAGATTTCCATTGTACTTTCTCCAAATATGAGTGTAGGCGTTAATGTCCTGTTAAAAGTATGTGAACTTTTAGGCTCCACCTTAAAAGAAGAATATGATGCGGAAGTAATAGAAATTCATCATAAACATAAAAAAGATGCTCCCAGTGGTACAGCACTTGGACTGGCAGAAGCCCTTGCAAAGGGGAGACAAGTAAATCTGGATGAAAAGGCAATATATGGCCGTAAAGGCCTCATTGGCGAACGCCCCCATGGGGAAATTGGTATGCATGCTGTTCGTGGAGGAGATGTGGTTGGGGATCATACGGTGCTCTTTGCAGGTGATTTTGAGAGGATAGAGGTAAAACACGTTGCTCATAGTAGAGCGACCTTTGCAAATGGTTCTGTGAAAGCGGCCCTTTTTCTCCAAAGTAAAAGTAATGGTTTTTTTACTATGCAGGATGTGTTAGGGCTTAGTTGAGCAAGAGTTCTTGTTTTTTTTTAGGAATTTTTGGATATATTATTAGTACATTATTTTCCTGGACAACAAAACTGAATTTCCCTGTATGAAGAATCTTTTATTATCACTTTCGCTGGTACTGACTGTTGGTGGAAACAGTCTGGCAGCTGAAACTGATTCAATAAAAAATGATACTTCTTTTTCCATTGAAAAAAAACAGAAGCTGGATACCACTCTCCATGCTTTTCCTGTGGAAAAAGAGTCTGTTGTTCATCAAGATACTTCCGTAAAAATAAGCCCGGTAGTAGAGGATTCGGTAGAAAAGAAAAGTGAAACTGAAGCTGTACAACCAGATTCTGGTCTTGCTGAAGTAAAAACCATAGATGTTGACACGAATGTTAACCCGGTTTTGTTAAAACCAGAAGCTTCTCAAAAATCAGTTTCGGTAAGCGATTCTCTTAGTGTTAAAACCAGTTTGGATTCTCTTTCTCATGATTCCACCATTGCTTTGGATACAGCAACAACAGATTCTGCTACAATCAAAGAACAGCAGATGAAAGCTATGTTCAATAAATATCCCTATGGTTTTAAAAATAAATTTCTGAGATCGATGCCCAAAATAAGCCCGGATTCACTGCGAAATGATAGTACAAAAAGATTTACGACTACAAACATCACTAAGCAATTATCCAAAGAAACTGATTCGATAGCCGTTGATTCCATAAATCAAACAAAGAAACAAGTCGGTAAAAAATCTGCAAAAAAAGATAACATATACCAGGAATCCCGGATAAACACTATTGATGATATGAAAGGGAAATACCGTTCCCCCAAAAAAGCTCTTTTTATGTCTCTGCTTGTTCCAGGGCTTGGGCAGGCTTATGTTGGTCATTATATCAGAGGCTCTTTATATTTTGCGCTGGAAATTGGATTGGGTATCAGTTGGCGACACTATGTTGTGGTAAAACATGACAGACAGGTAAAAAAATATGAAAGTTTTGCGGATGAGCATTGGAGTAATAAAACCCATGAAGATGAAATAAAAGATATTTTCTCAAATGACTATTCCGAAGACCCTGAAATAATGAAAGTAGTACTTCCCCACAGAGAAGCCTTTTGTAATTCTATTTTTCATGAATCTTCAAGTTCACTGGAAACCTGCCTTGAGTTTTCAGACCAACAGTCTGGTACCATTAAACCTTATTCTGATCTTCCTCATTATATTGATGCACAGGAAGAGCCAGAAGACAGGGATGATGTGAGTAAATACCGTCAGGAAACCTATCAGGATTTACATACCTTTTATGAATTAATAGGTAAATATGATGAGTTTATTACGGGATGGGATGATGCACAGGACGTGGAGTGGCTTGATAGTTCTGTAACCGGAACGAGTTTACGGCGAGAAGACTATCGGCAAATGAGACGGAAGGCTTCCGAGTATTCAAGGATGCAAGCCTGGTTTCTCGGAGGAATTGTGTTGAATCATCTGGTGTCAGCTGTTGACGCTGCTATATCAGCCAGATTTCATAATAAAAAACTCTATCAGACTGATGTAAAGTGGTATGATAGAGTAAAATTAGACAGTTATTTCGTTTTTAATGGTTCTGTTCCATTTTCTGAAATACGGATGCGACTACCCTTTTAGTTTATGATAAAGCTGTGCAATACGTTTTTTAATATCTCATATAGCAGGTTTTTGGTTTCCTCTTTTTGTTTAGTTTGTTTGGTAACGTTATCTTCCGGGCAAATTCAAGTTGAGGATAGTACTTTCTCCAATGACTTTGTAATTGAAATTGACACCGGTCAGTCCAAAAATATTGGTAAGTCTCTTACCTTAGCTCTTGGGTTTTCTTTATTGGCTCCGGGTAGCGGTGAATATTATTTAAGAGACAAAAAAAAAGCGAAATTATTTGCTCTGTTTGAAGTTGGATTTTGGAGCGCCTTGTATTTTTCCTGGATGGCAAAACAAGCTTATCTTGAATCTGCAAGGCAGTATGCCTGGGAATATGCGGGTATTGATGCCACTGACAAGGATGAACAGTTTCTGTCAACAATGACCCGATACCGCTCTTATAAAGAAATTCACCACCGCAAAGATAGCTATGAAAGTATTCAGATTCTTTCTGGTAAGCGGGAACAAGATTATGATATACCCGCTTCTGAAGAAAATTATTGGGATTTTGGCTCTGCTGCAATTCCTGAAAATACGAACAACTGGAATCAGTTTATTGATGCCACCAAGGCTTATGGGAGGGCTGATGTTGCGCTTACCTGGGCCATTGGTGGATTGATACTGGGTAGAGTCCTCTCTTTTATTAATACGCTACATTTATACAGAACTACTTCGGTTAAGGGGCTTACACAAGCGGGGAATGGTGAATTGCCAATGGCTGCATCTCCTCAAAAACCATCATGGAATTTTGATGTATATTCAGTTGTTTTACCCGGAAAAATGATTACCTCATTTCACATACGGTTTTAATATGTTCCTCATGTTAAAATCTAAAGGACGATAACAACATGAAGCGCTTAAAAGAACGACTTGAAAAATTAAACAGGAAGCCTTACGGGGCATATAAGTCTTTAAAAGGAAGTTATTCTTTTGTTGATTTTTGTGTTCAGGTTGAACATGTTCAGGGTGACCCTTTTGCGGCCCCATCTCTTGTTTGTGTGCATATTCCTTTTAGAAAGTCTGGTTTCTCTGAAGACTGGTTGAATTGCCCTCATAGTCGTGTTGCTCTGGGCGATTTTATAACCCGGATGCTGGCCAGTAGTTTTTCATCATTTCCAAAACTTGAGGGAACAGGCAATAGTGGGAAGTTTTTAATTCCGGTTCCGGGGCAACAGATACTCCCTCGTAGCTCTGTGTTATTTGAAAAAGAACATATACAAATCCGGTTTAAAATGGGCTTACCAGCCGATGGGCGGTCAATTACTGCCGCAGTTGCTCAGGAAATGTTTTTTGGGAATCTTCCTGGAGCCATATCCTCTTGTTGTTTTTGTCAGGATTCATTTAAAAATGATTTAGCGGAGCATATCACCTTATATTTGAGGCAATTGGAGCTCCGACGAACTATGGAAGAGCGGGGGCTTGTTGCTTTTGTACCAGAGAATGCTATTTTGCCCCGTGATTCCGGAGCTTCTGACCTGCCCCTTGATAAACAGGAAGCGGTTCCCTTTGTGGTCCCTGAAGGTATGGAAGAATGTTTGACCCTTGAAGACGGGACCAGCATAAAAGGCATGGGAATAAAAAAGGGGATAACCCTGATTGTGGGAGGAGGCTTTCATGGAAAGTCAACTCTTTTGAGAGCGCTGGAGCTCGGCATCTATCCTCATATCAAAGGTGATGGGCGGGAATTTGTTTGCACGTTGGAAGACGCGGTTAAAATACGCGCAGAAAATGGGCGGGTTGTATCAAACGTTAATATTGAACCGTTTATAAAAAATTTACCTCAGGGTAAAGATACCAAAACCTTTTCTACACCAAACGCAAGTGGAAGTACCAGCCAGGCGGCCTCCATTATCGAAGCGGTGAATACGGGTTCAACTTTGTTATTAATGGACGAAGATACCTGCGCTACTAATTTTATGGTTCGTGACGAAAAAATGAGGCAGCTGATAGCAGATGATGATGAGCCCATTACTCCCTTCCTCAATCAGGTAGAAAATCTGTATAGTCATATGGGTGTTTCCACCATTTTGGTTATGGGTGGGGTGGGGGATTACTTTGCATGTGCCACAGAAGTGATTGGTCTTAAAAATTTTATCCCTGTAAACGTGACAAAAAAAGCGCATACTATTGCGGATGCAACAGACAAATTAACGGCCAAACCTGTGGACGTTGCCAAAGGTGTTTTTCATGATAAAAGGAAACTGGCAGCATCCCGTTCGTTACTTGGGAAAAACAAAATAAAAGCAAAAAGTAATGGCCTGATAGCCCTCAAAGCTGGTGAGGTAGAAGTAAATATTCGCTATCTCGAACAGTTGGTTTGTAAAGAACAGGTAAATACTTTGGCCCAATTACTCAAAGAACTTTTGATTACAGATGGAGAACTTGATTTCAAAGCACTTCGCCGTTTTTGTCTACCTGATAATACCCATCAATTTCGTATGTTACCTGAAAAATCTTGTGATTATGCCGGTGTGCGTTTTGTTGATATTGTCAGTGTATTAAACAGAGCACCTGGAATTTGTTTTCAAAAAGTAGTGCGATAAATCAAGCTAAGTATTCATGTGGTATTTGTATGATAGTGGTTTATTAAGCGGGATTGTCTCTATAATGGCGTTTGCAGCCGCATTTGGATTAATCCCAGGAAACTGGAAATCAAAAGAAGAACATATTAATCGCTTGAGAAACCATCGGCCTATGTTGCTATTAGGCGGTGCGGTATTGATAGCGGACTGTCTGTTGCGGGTACTGGGTTATATGTAACACAGATGCACCGTTCCATTTTAAATGTTTAACTAGAGCTGATTAGCCACAGAGTGCACAGAGAACGCAGAGTTTTTCTTTAGCGGTTTTTATACTGGCTCATATTGTAAATAAGTGGTGTAGCCTCCGGAGAGGTTTCTGCATCGAAATCCGTTTTGGGTGAGAATACGGCAGGCCAAATATCCGCGCATACCAACCTGACAGTAGACCATAATTTCTTTTTGGTCGTCAAGTTCTCCCAGGCGCTCTCGTAAATCATCAATAGGAATATGAAGTGCTCCTTGGAGCATTCCCTTTTTAATTTCTTTTTTAGTTCGTACATCAAGAAGTATCTGCTGAGTATCGTTTATATCAGGAAGGTCTTCCACGTAAAAAGGGACCACAAGTTTATCAAGGATGTTTTGGGCGACAAATCCGGCCATGTTAACCGCGTCTTTCGCACTTCCGTAGGGAGGCGCATAGGCGAGTTCAAGCTCTGTCAGGTCGTCAATGGTAAGGCCCTGACGTATTGCGGTTGAAAAAACATCTATACGCTTATCCACTCCCTCTTTACCAATCACCTGGGCCCCAAGGAGTTTCCCGATGGTTGGACTAAAAAGAAGTTTTACAGCCATAGTGCTGGCGCCGGGATAGTAACCGGCATGATTCGCTGAGTGGGTATATGATTTATTAAATTCGATATTAAGTCTTTTTGCGGTTTTTTCATTTAACCCTGTTACCGCAGCGGTTAAATCAAACAGTTTACAAATTGCGGTTCCCTGTGTGTTTTTATAGCTGGTGTCAATTCCTGCGATATTGTCTGCAGCAATTCTGCCTTGCCGGTTGGCCGGTCCAGCCAATGGAATTTGTGCCTTTTCGTTGGTTACAAACTCAGTTACTTCAACCGCGTCTCCTGCTGCATATACATTAGGAATGTTGGTGCGCATTTGATTGTCTGTGATGATGGCGCCGCGCGGGTTTAAAGAAATGCCGGAGTCGTTAAGGAATTGGGTATCCGGAGATACACCAACGGCCATTACAATAAAATCACAGTTTAGGGAGGCACCGCTGTTAAGACTGAGGGAGAGCTGGTTGTTTTTGAGCTTTTCACAATTACAGGCACCGTTATTGAGATAGAGTTTTATTCCCTTTTCCTTTAAATGCTGATGTAATATCCGGGCCATTTCCTTATCTGCGGGGATAAATACCTGGTCTGCAAGTTCAATCAGCATTACATCCAGCCCTCGGTCTCTTAAGTTCTCAGCAACCTCCAGCCCGATAAAGCCTCCGCCAATTACGGCCACACATTTGGCCGCTTTATTCTTAGCGGCTTTTTTTATATGGTCCATATCATTTATGGTTCGCAGTGTATATACCTGGGGAATATTAAAGCCTTCTATGGGAGGATTTATCGGTTTACATCCTGGTGCAAGCATGAGGTAATCATAGGCTTTGGTCTCACACTGATCATTTTCTCTAACCGTAACGGTACTTTCACTGGTATTTACAGATATTACTTCGGTGTTCACTTTGACATCCACATTGTAGCGGCTGTTAAAAGATTCTGGGGTTTGCAGTAATAATTTTTTCCGCTTCTTTATGGTTTTGCCTATATGGTAGGGGAGACCACAGTTTGCAAAGGAAATGAAGCTTCCTTTTTCATACATGGTAATGTGAGCCGATTCATCAAGTCGTCTCATTCTTGCCGCGAAACTAGCGCCCCCGGCAACTCCACCCACTACTATGATTTGTTTTTTTTGAGATTCATTCATGCTTATGCCTGATATTATTTAAGTGTTTATCTGAAAATGTAATAGCTCTTCCAATGCAGGTCATATTGTATAAAAAAATGACAAAAAACGACATTAAATTCTTGGGAATGACAATTGTGTCAATAATTGGAATTGTAAATTTGATAATAAATTACATTGTTAAATAAATTGGTTATTTTGCATTAAAAAGGACAATTCTTTTACATAAAATATTGATCATATCTACCTAAATTTATGGCAAAGATTTTGCTATTAAAGAGAATAAAGAAGACTTTCTACAAATAAAATAAGGAGAAGATAATGAAACCGAGTGAAGTGATTAAGTTCGCAAAAGAAAAAAATATTCAGATGGTAGACCTTAGGTTTATGGACTGGGTAGGTATTTGGCAACATTTCAGTATTCCTCTGTCAGAACTGACAGAAGACAGTTTTAAAGATGGATTTGGCTTTGATGGCTCATCAATTCGTGGATGGCAGGCCATTGATAATTCAGATATGATTGTTCTTCCGGATACCAAAACGGTTCAGATTGATCCTTTCTTTGAACATCCCACTTTAGTAATGATTTGTGATATTGCAGATCCTATTACCCATGAGCCCTACTCAAGAGACCCCCGTTATATCACCAAAAAGTCTTTGGAGTATATGAAGTCAACAGGTATTGCTGACACCGCCTTTTTTGGACCTGAAGCAGAGTTCTTTCTGTTTAACAGTGTACAGTTTGAGAATAGTATCAATGTTTCTTATGCAGAAGTAGATTCTGTTGAAGGAAAGTGGAATACCGGAAGAGATGAAGGCCCTAACCTTGGGTACAAACCCCGGCTTAAGCAGGGTTATTTTCCTGTTCCTCCTACCGATTCTCTTCAGGATATTCGGTCGGAAATGGCTCTGAAAATGCAGGAAGTTGGAATTTATGTTGAATGTCAGCATCATGAAGTGGCCACGGGTGGGCAGTGTGAAATCGACATGCGTTTTGATAAAATGCTTGAATGTGCCGACCAGCTTTGCTGGTTCAAATATGTTATAAAAAATGTTGCACGCCAGCATAATATGACAGCTACTTTTATGCCAAAACCTTTGTTTGGTGACAACGGTAGTGGTATGCATACCCATATGTCTTTGTGGAAAGATGGTACTCCTTTAATGGCTGGTGACGGCTATGCGGGATTTTCTGAATTAGGGCTGTATTATATTGGCGGTGTATTGAAGCATGCCAAGTCTATTCTTGCATTTTCCAATCCTACGGTAAATAGTTACAAACGTCTGGTTCCCGGTTTTGAAGCACCGGTAAACCTTGCTTATTCATCAAGAAACCGTTCAGCTGCGGTACGTATCCCGATGTATTCTTCATCACCAAAAGCCAAACGTATGGAATTCCGTTCTCCGGATCCTTCCTGTAACCCATACCTGGCCTTTCCTGCTATGTTGATGGCTGGCCTTGATGGTATTCAGAATAAGATTGATCCCGGTGAACCTCTTGATAAAAACATTTATGATCTTTCTCCTGAAGAAAAGAAAGGCGTTCCCAGTGTTCCCAGATCTTTAGCTGGTGCTCTTGACGCTTTGGAAGCAGATCATGAGTATTTGTTAAAGGGTGATGTATTTACCAAAGACGCTATTGATAAGTGGTTGGAATACAAGAGGGAAGAGGAAGTGAATGTAATCGCTCAGCGTCCCCATCCTATGGAATTCGAGCTCTATTTCGACATCTAATCGAGACTTTATTTTGTAAATAGAACGGCCTTCTTATGTGGGCCGTTTTTTTATGATGAGAAAAAAATCAAGTCAATGCTTCTTTTTCAAGAGTATTGGAAACTGTTTTAAGAGAATGCTTTTTTGAATCTGTTGCATATTTCCTGGCCTATAGCCAGGCTCGCTGTTGCCGCGGGAGATGGCGCATTGAGTACATGCAAACTGCGGTTTCCTTCTTCAAAAATAAAGTCATCTGCTGTTTTCCCATCCCGGGTTACGGCTTGCGCCCGGACTCCCGGGGTCACCGGTGTAATATGTTCTTCACGGATAGAAGGTACCAGTTTCTGCAGGCCTTGAACAAAGGCTTTTTTTAAAAAAGAACGCTTATATTCACCAAGGCCCATACGCCAATGTTTTTGAAACAGGCGCAGTACTCCCGGATAACAGAGACTTTCAATAAGTTCGCGGGGATCCAAAGAAAATTTTCCATAGCCTTCTCTTCTAAAGGCAAAAACTGCATTGGGCCCGCATTCCACCTTGCCATCAATCATCCGGGTAAAATGGACGCCCAGAAAAGGAAATGCGGGGTCTGGGACCGGATAAATAAGGTTATTGACCAGATTTTTAGCTTGATCATTCAGTTTATAATACTCTCCACGAAAGGGGACAATTTTGACCGGAGGGGTAAACCCATCCATTTCCGCAATTTTGTCTGAATAAAGACCGCCACAATTTATAAGGTTTTTGCTTTGATAACTAGCGCTATGGGTGGCTATATATTTATTTCCCTTAAACGTTGAAATCGCAAGTACTTTAGTACATAAATGTATGTCCACACCCATGCCTCTTAAAAGTTCCTTGAGTTTCACGCACACCGCTTTATAGTCTACAATGCCAGTCTGGGGCACATGAAGGCCGGCAATGCCGCAGCAGTTGGGTTCGTACTCTGTTATTTCTTTCCCAATCCATTTCACATTTTCCAGGCCGTTTTTTTCTGCCCGGTCTTGCAGAGTTTTAAGATGAGGGATTTCAGCCTCATTGGTAGCTACAATAATTTTACCGCAGAGATCATAAGCAATGCCCTGGGTTTCACAGAAGTTTACCATTTTCTGGTATCCCTCTCTGCAGAGTCTTGCTTTATAGCTTCCTGGCTTGTAGTAAATGCCGGAGTGGATAACACCGCTATTGTGCCCGGTTTGGTGCTGGGCTACTTTGGGCTCTTTTTCAAGCAATAGTATTTTATACCGGGGGTTTTGTTTCTGCAGATTAAAAGCGGTGCTTAACCCGACAATCCCCCCGCCAACAACTATAACATCATAAATCATAAAAGTGAGCCGATTAACCGCAAAGGCGCAAAGAACGATCCGCACGATGCGGGGAGTGTCACCGAAAGCAGGACTGCTGGAAAGGTGACCGCGGAGTTAACGCAAAGGGGGATATAGTCAAAATATGTAGTTAATTTCATACCGGTAAAATACTTCTATTGGACACGCCATTCAATTTTTTCGATAGAATTCTTTTTATTAATAACCTTTGCGAAACCTCTGCGTCCTTTGCGTCTTTGCGTTGAATTCCTAGGAGCAGGCCTTTGCGGCTTCGTATACATTACTGAATAGCTGTTCCAACTGGTCCGCCGGGGTGCATGAAAAAGCGATTCTGATCAGGGAACCAAAAGCAATGGTGCCGGTGGAGTAATCGCTTAACAGTTTCTGGCGGACCTCTTCGGCGTTACCTTTTTTCAGTTCCACGCACATAAAGTATCCTGAGTTATAGGGCAGAGGTGAAAAAACATCAGCATATTCGGGGTGTGATTCCAGAATGCTGTTTATTTTTTCATAGCGCTGCTTCATGGTATTAAATTTTTCCTGCTTCTGGGCAGGGTATTCGGCTGACGACCAGGCAGCCACCAATAAAGACTGACTTAGATGGCTGGCGTTTGAAATAGTACCTCTGATTGCGCCGCCAGCTTTGGCTTCAAGGGCCTGATACAGTTCGGGGGTACCGTTTTTAACACCCATAGCAAGAAAACCAACCCGGAATCCCCATACATAGTCTTCTTTAGTGGGGCCATCGAGCTTCACTGCCATAATATTTTCATGGGCGTCACAGAGGTCAGCGAAAATAGATTCTTTATAAATGCCTTCTTTAAACACCAGACCAAAATAAGCATCATCCAGCATCACCACTATCTTGTTCCCTTTCTCAGCAGCCTCGAGAATAGTTGCTGCGATTTTCTTCGCGTCTTCTACGGTAGGGGTATAACCCGTGGGGTTGTTGGGGAAGTTAAGTAATACGATTTTTTTACCAACACCATTACTGAGTTTTGCCTTGAGTCCATCCACATTAAAGCCGCCATCATCGGTAAATGTGGTAAAGGTATTCATAGAACTACCATAGCCAATTGAGAAGGTAAGGTCATAATTTTCCCAATAGTAATCAGGGAGAATAATTTCATCACCCGCGTCCACAAACAGGAACCCGGCAATACCCAGCGCATGGGTAAGGGCATTTGTTACTACAGGATTACTATAGGTTTTACCATTCAAAGAGGGGTTTTTTTGCAGTTGTTGCTCTTTCCACAATTTCCGGATGTCTGGTTTTCCTGGGCTTGGAGCATAGGTAAAAGATTGGCCGGCAGGTAGATTAAACTGGGAAGCAATACTTTCCAGAAACATGGGAGTGCCACTGTCTTCTTTGGCGATACCGATTGTAGCGTTAATGTCTTTACCGTTTGCCTCAGCAGACTGGGAGAGTATGCCCAGTTTTGGGAAGAAAATGGCTTTTCCACGATCGGAAAGCATATCCAGGATAGCTGGATTTACGGAAGAAATGGTATCGTTCAGTTGAACTGCCTGGGGGTCTAACGTTGACATCTTAACCTCTAGGTAAAATGGTGAATGATTGTAAAAAATTGGGTAAATCCCGGTAAAATTACAGAAATACCGGGGACTTTTAAAGGGGGAAAATGCATTAACGGCAAAGGATTGCCATTTAGGCGAAAGAAGATTCTCATACCATGTTAATAGTCGAATAATTTAACATCAGGTTGAGGGGCTAAAAAATTGCATAATGAAAAAAAAGGATTTACTATATTTTCCGGAAAAAGGTGGTTTTATGAGATTCTTTGTATCAATATTTTTCCCAATATTCTTATTAGTGCTTGTTGCATGCGATAACCCTTTAACGAGCAGTAGTTCTGGTGTTTCCAAAACACAGTTTAATATGAATAATCCAGGGATAATTTCAGAAGAAACAGATAGTATTGAGGTTACTTTTAGCTTTAACGACAAGCGTTTAATCTTTTTTCAGGGTACAAGGGATGATGCCGGATTTGAGGGACCCTATGTAATGGTGGTTGAGGGACATACTAATGAAGCGGTAATATTTACCATTGAGGAATTCCGTGATGGGGTGTCTATTACAAAAAATATTTACCGGTATATCCATAATGGCAAGAAATTATTGGGAGACACTATTATTACCGTGCGTCCAGATAACCTGGAACTAAAAGTGAATAGTGCAGATACCTTATTAGCGGCAAAGTTATATCCCATTGATAGCAGTAAACAAATCTTATGGTCAAGCACTGATACTTTGGTAGTTAGGGTCTCCGCTTTGGGCATGGTGAGTCCCGTGGCGGAAGGAAGTGCACTTATCATTGCAATGTCGAACGCAGATAGTACCATTAGAGATACTGTTTTTGTGGTTGTAAAACCTTACATTGAGTCATTTTCCCTCTCTCAGGATTCACTTAGGCTCATTGTTGGTGGTAAAACAGATACCTTAAAGTGGGTGGTTCTTCCCCAGGGATATGTACCCAATCTTAAATGGACGAGTAGTGATTCGGGTATCGCGTTTGTTGACCAACAGGGTATTGTTACCGCCCAAAAGGCAGGCACGGTAACGATCATTGCGTCAGAACAGGTAAACCGCTTTTTTAAAGATAGTTGCAGGGTTACGTCTGTTTTAGATATCCCTACCATAAATCCGGGAGCAGCAGTTGAGATTATTCCGGGGATGTCTGTTCCTTTTTCAATATTAGTTACTCAGGAATATGGTATTCTGGAGCTTCTGAAATGGGACCTGGATGGAGACTCTCTTTGGGATGATTCTGTTGTTTCTTTTTCTGAACATTTAATTTACACTCATTCTCTGGTGCATACCTATAACAAAGAGGGACAATATGTTTGCCGGTTTGAGACAAGAGATGGAGAGGGAAATGTGGCAACGGCAACACGCACCGTTAATGTTGTTGCTCCGGGTAGCGTTACCATAACTGCTCCTACCAAAGATACATTGGTGAACGAAACTCCTTTTCAAGTATCATATACTCTGGACGGCATAGGTTATATGAAGATGTTTGATCTTTCTGATGGAGAGAATATTCTTGTTATTGATACCAATGTTAATCCCGGTGTGAAAGTCCCGGTATCGGTTAAGGTTGTGCTGGATACGACAAAGCCATTACTCCCTGTATTTAGTTCAATATATTCAACTGCACACTATACGCAAAACCGGTTTCCAGCCTGGTTCTGGAGTTCTATAGATAGTGGCATCTTTACTTATACCTTAAAAGATACTGATTCCATTGTTCTTGATTCTGGAACAACTACTTCGACATCTTACACCCATGGGGGGGCACTTGCGGATGGTTCTTATACCCTCAGTGTAAATGAATGTGATATCGCGGGCAACTGCTCCGGTATAGCCCGTTATACCATAACGGTGGATACGGTAGCTCCGGCAACTCCGGTGTTTACCTCTCCTGGAGGGAAAACGAATTCACTCACTCCTTCGTGGACCTGGAAGGAAGGAAATAATGAAAATAGTGGCGGTAAGGGTGGTTATGATATTACACTTAAAAGCTCAACTGCGGTGATAACCAGAGACACTGCTTTGTTTGGGGAGTTTATTCCCTTTCAGAATTTAACTCCTGATGGCAGTTATACGCTTATCATTAAAAAGTCAGATTTAGCAAGTAACTGGTCCGACACGGTGTCTCAAACCTATATTATTGATACTCAAATACCGAATAAACCCAATGTTATCGGGACAACACCTACCAACAATGTGAGGCCAGCCTGGACCTGGTCATCCGGTGGCAGCAGTGACGCAACAGGGCAATATCAATTTAAATTTGAAGATGGTAGTTATAGTCCCGATACCGCAGCGACCACCTATACCCATACCGAAGATCTCGCAAATGGTTTTTACACTTTGTATGTTCGGGAACGGGATGATGTAGGGAATTGGTCTTTGCCCGACAGTTTTATCGTAGAAGTAAACACTGCGGTTCCTTCATCTCCTTCTTTTGTTAATGCCAGTACATCAGAGAGATATACTCAAGATAATACTCCTGTCTGGACATGGAAATCAGAAGGAGGAGTCGGAACGTTTAAATTTCGACTGACCCGGAATGATACGGATCTCCATACCAGTGGCGAAACCGCTGTACTAACGTATACTGCTTCGGTTCTGGCTGATGGAGACTATGTTCTTTTCGTTAGTGAAAAAAATAATGCAGGCACCTGGTCTGGGGAAACGGCGAGTTATGTTACGGTTGATACTAAAGCACCGGTGGTAGCAATAACCTCACCGGCTACGGGCGTTAGAATAAACACTACACAGGTTAATGTGGTCTGGACCATAGATAGTGAAACTCAGCTAACAGAAACCACAGAAACGTTAAGCAATGAAGGTGCCAATACTATCGTCCGTTCATCCACCGATGAAGCAGGAAACACCGGTGTGGACTCAGTGGAAATAATCCGGGATACTCAGGACCCAAATGCTCCCACTATATCCGGTACAACTCCTACTAAAAACGATCCCCTATGGTCATGGACTTCAGGAATAGGGGGTAATGGAAGTTACCAGTATCGCATAGGTTCTACAGGTGACTGGACGGCAACCCAGGAAACCTCTTACACCACCACAATGACCTCAGGGACTTACATCCTCTATGTACAAGAGCAGGATTCAGCAGGCAACTGGTCGCCAAGTGGTTCTCACTCCATTATTGTTGATAAAGTAGCACCGACCATAAACCTGAGTGTAACCAGTCCACATGCCCATGAGGCAGGCGATCCCTTCGTCAATCCTCCTGCTACAATAGAAGATAGTTTGGATTCTTCACCTGAATATGTAGTTACCGGGACTATTGACGTCAGGTCTACTTCTGGTTCGCAGTATTTAACTTATAAAGCAACAGATCATGCTGGTAATGTAAAAGAAGGAATTTTAACGGTTAATGTACGGGATACCAAGTCTCCGGTAATTATGGTAAATCTTACTTCTGTTACCATTACTCAATTTGATAGTTATGATGTAATGAGTGGAATTACTGCTGACGATAGTTTTGATGGGGCTTTATCAGCTAATGTTGTTGCATCTCCTCCCGTTCTAAACACAGATACTCCAGGAGGACCTCATACGATCACATACACTTTAGCAGATGCTGCGGGTAATAACGCGGTTACAAAATACCGGAGTGTTACTATAAACCCAAAGACTTATGGTTTGACAATAACTAATGATGGCAGAGGTACCACGACTCCTTCTGGAACTCAATCGGTTAATCATGGTGCGGCTACTGCTATTTCTACTACAGATAATGATACTGCAACTTTTGTTTATTGGATAATTGCTGATGGAATTGCTTCTATCGCTGATAGTACAAGTCCAAGTACAACGGTGACGTTGTCTAATGGAAATGCGACGGTGGAGGCTGTTTTTTGGACTTGCGGGGATGTGTTGGTCGATTCAAGGGCTTTAAGTGCAGAGTCATATGGAACGGTGAGAATCGGTGATCAATGTTGGATGTCTGAGAATCTAGCATATTTACCTCAGGTAGATACTGTTACAGATGGCACTGAAAAATCTAGTGGTAAATATTATTATGTATATGGTTATGAACCTGCAGGTGCTACTGAAAGTTTACAAATTTCGAATGCGAAAGCTACGAGCAATTTTCAAACTTATGGTGTTCTGTATAACTGGGATGCAGCTATGGATGGAGCGTCATCAAGTTCTGCGAACCCCAGTGGAGTGCAAGGCTCATGCCCGGATAATTGGCATTTGCCAAGTGATGCTGAATGGACGGTACTTGACACCTATGTTGGTGGACTTACTATCGCTGGGAAAATGTTAAAAACAAATACATGGGGAGGAACAAATGATTATGGCTTTTCTGTACTCTCTGCAGGTGTTCGTTATAATCAGTTTGGGGATCCTGGCGATGCTTCATTTGGTTGGCAAGGTAATACATCTAACCTTTGGACATCTACAGAAGAAACTACTCGCAGCTGGAATAGGGAATTTGACACTTCTATGGATAATGTATCTAGATATTCAGGAAATAAGTGGAATGGGTACAGTGTGCGTTGCGTTCAAGATGCTGAGTGACTAGGCAAACATGGATTTAAATAACCAAATACTTCTTACCTCAAGTGATCTTCTTTTTCTCTGATTACCCCTTCCTGGTACCTTGGATGGGGTGGGAGGGGAGTAAAAAAAGGTCGGGAAAATAATCCCGACCTTAAGTCATAACAAATCTAGTTTTTACACCAGTTCTATTTAATCAGCATTAACTTGTTTTGGATTTGTTTGCCTTCAAACCTAAGTTCAGCAAAGTAAACGCCAGCAGGTCTGTTTGTAGCATTCCAGTTGAATACTTCTGATGAATTAACTCTTTCTTCCAGAAGCTTTGTTCCCTGAGCATCAAAAATCGTAAGTTTACCCATACCTTGAAAATCAGGTAATGAAATAGATAATCCAGAACTAAACGGGTTGGAGTGAACATCAATTGTTGGGATGTTCTTTTCTTTTTGGCTTTGGATACTTACTATCTCGTCTGCCATTTCTTGAATATATGATACCAAATTTGCATTCCAGTTCCATGTCCAAAAAGAACCTTTTTGTTGTGAGGTTATTTCTATTGGTATATCTGTTATACCAGTACCGCGATAGTTGGAAATTGATTTTGTAATACTTGTTTTTTTCCAGTCTACCAGACAACGTGAAATATTTATAACAATAGCATCACTTTTTCCTTCGTGAGTATCTACCCACATTTTGAGGCTTGCACCCGTTATTGTGGAGTTTGGGGGAAGATCAGAAATATTACATTTAAAAAAACCAATTCGATTCATACCGTTTTTAATAAGCATCGCATCACCATATTTGTGACTCTGGTACTTACTACCATCCGGTTTGTCATAGAAATTTCCTTCACTTTGATCATCAGCAATGAAGTACATAAGAGGATTGTCACCGCCAATAGGCCGTGAATAGGTTTTAGTGCCTTGTGTTCCATTATTTGTATAATTGATGGTTAAGGTCGGTCTATGAGTAACGTCATTATCACCATTCTCCATACTCGAAAACCAAGGGCCATAGCCAGCGGCGACATCATTGGAAACTATAATGTTAAGGTAAACAGGATCAGTACCACTTGTAGTATCAGGTGGGGTAGTAGTGGACGTATCAGTACTGGTATCTGCAGTAATGGGGTTGAGAGGTTCAACAGGATTACTGGTAATACCATTAACAAGAGATGAATAACGGGTATTCATTTGTGAGTTTGTGAATGTATTCCCGTAATGAATAACGATAAGCTGTTCCTTAGGGAAAACCGTGTAATTTTCTCTACCAAAGTGGCCATTGCCCTGAAATACATTTGTGTCCAGTGAAGACCACAAACGTTTGCCCTTGTTAATCCAAAAGTTATAGGAATAACTTCCCGGACCAAGACCGCCCTGGTTTGCTGCATTCTGAGCATCTCCACCACCAAGGGTTCCTGAATCAAAACTAGGTGTGCCATCTAATGTTGATAAAGGCATACTAGCTGGTACAACCTGACTAAGCATATGGGCCATATCGCCCTTTCCTATCAATTGCGTACCGTTCCAGTTTCCGTTATTTAAAAACAGGTGGGCCATGCGTCCTATATCACCAACAGAAACATTTGTAAATCGTCCCACTTTTGAGGCATCCAGAGTTGGGTTGTGTTCAAAATTAAGCATGGAAAGTTCTGATTGGAATATGGCGGTAGGGGTACTACCAGAGGTTTTAAAAATATGATGAAAAACAGTCTTACCATAGAGATTAATGGCATAGTCATTATATGAATACGCATCTCCAGGTTGTTCACCTCTTGACCAGCCTGAAGTCATGTGGGCCAGATGATATAGGGTGATCTTTGAATCTTTTTCATTAAATGTTTCTGTTGTATAGATGTCTTTGACAAGGGTTTCGAAGCTGGGGACTTTTCCATCTTTAATCGCTTTCCAAACCAGGAAAGAAAATACAGGTTTGCCTGAGGAAGCCCAGTCTGTTTTGGCACCAAGACCATTTCCCCATGTTTTTATCACATATCCATAGCGCATAATAGCACCACTACCACCGAGTTGAGTTGCTGCAGTATTTACTGCCCCTGCATCCATCCCTACTTCAGCCGCTGTTTTGGTTTCCCAAGTGGTACCTGGAAATGTATAATCCAATGCCATTGTTGAAATTGGCAAAAGAAGACAAAAAACAATTAATAAAAACTTACCCATATTACCCTCCACTAAGATTTAAAACGTTTGCTATAAATTGTTGAAATGTTACTTACCTCATTAATGTTAACTTGCTTCTTATGCTTTTGCCTTCAAAACTTAATTCTGCAAAATACACGCCGGCAGGATTGCTATGAGCATTCCAAATAAAAGTTTCGCCAGAGTTTACGATTGCTTCCTGTAGTTCAGAGCCTTGATTATCAAAAATCTTCAGTTTACCAATTCCGGTAAAAACAGGCATGATAAGATTTAATCCTGTGCTTACGGGATTAGAATAGACCTGAATTGATTGTGAATTGTTTTTTTCGAAAGCCTTGGTTGAAACCAATTTATCAGTCTGTTCCTGTGCATATGCTAACATATTTGCATCCCAATCCCAGGACCAAAAATTTGATGAAGGGAAAGTTGTACTGGTGACGTTAAAGTCAGTAATCTTGGTGCCCTTATAATTTTGTATGGATTTTGAAATGGTAGTTTTTTTCCAGTCAGCTGTGCCTTTCCAAACAGAAATGGTTATGCTTCCACTCCGCCCTTCTGGTTCAACCCATCCTTTAAAATTAACACTGTCTATAGTTGAGCCACCAGGAATACTGGAAATTTCGCATTTAAAAAAGCCAATGCGGTTTCCACCAGCTTTGATTAACATGGCATCACCATACTTAAGGCCGTGGTAATTTGTTCCATCAGGTTGGTCGTAAAAGTTCCCACCATTTTGTGAATCAGCAATGAAATACATTAAGGGGTTGTTTCCACCGATGCGTCTTTGATAGCGTTTTGTTGCTTTAACACCCGTATTGGTGGTATAATGAACGGTAAGAATCGGCCTCTTGTACATATCCTCATCTCCAGTTTCATTACTTGATAACCATGGACCTGACTGACTGCCTGCACTATTGGTGAACACAAGGTTTAAATAGACTGGATTAGTTGGTTCTGTTGGGTCGGTATCGATTGTGCTTGAATCGGGAAGAATGGGGTTAGGTGGTGTAGCAGGGTCGCTGGTAACGCCAGCTACAAGGGCCTTATATATGGGGTTCGTTTGTGAATTGTTAAATTGTCTTCCATAATGGATTACAATGAGTTGCTGATCAGGGAAAACCGTATAGTTTTCTCTGCCCCAGTGACCGTTACCCTGGAATACATTTTCGTCCAAATCAGGCCAAAGCTTTTTATGCTTGTTAAGCCACCAGTTGTATGAATAACTGCCTGGTCCGTTGTTCCCTTCTGATTGATAATCGGAGCCGCCTAGTGTACCGGCATCAAAACTTGCAGTAGCGTCCCCTTCAGTCATAGGTACATCTTCCGGAACTACCTGGTGCATCATATGGTGCATCATGCCTTGCTCTATTAAGCGGGTACCATTCCATACACCATCATTAAGGAATAAGTGGGCCATCCTGCCAACATCACCTACAGAAACACTACTAAAACGACCGATTTGGGAGCTGCTTAAGTTAGGGTTGTTTTCGAATTGCAGCATGGAAAGCTCGCTCTTTAAAACTTCTGATGGGCTGTTACCGGAGTTTTTGTAAATGTAGTTGTATACTGTCATTCCGTATAAATTAATGGCTTTGTCATTATAAGCGTAACATCTACCTGCGTCTTCTTTTCGATCCCAACCTGACATCATATGGGCGAGGTGCCAAAGAGATATTCTTGCGTCTTTGGCATTAAAGGTTTTGTCGGTGATGATATCTGATACCAGGTCGTTAAAACTGTTTATTTTACCATCTTTAATGGCCTTCCAAACCAGGAATGAAAATACCGGTTTACAGGAGGATGCCCAGTCTGTAGAAGCTGCTAAACCACCACTACCCCATGATTTTACCACATATCCGTACCGAATAATCGCTCCATTGCCGCCAAGGTCTGAGGCTGCTTTATCTACGGCACTCTGGCTCATCCCCACTTCAGCCGCTGTTTTGGTTTCCCAGGTAGCTCCCGGAAAGGTGTAATCCAATGCCATGGCCGAAATCGGCAAAAAAACACATAAAAAAACAATAAGAAACCTGGTCATGGTTGCCTCCAATTAAATGATATAAAACGTATTACTGTGATAAAAAATGTTGATTTTCCCCCTATTCAACCGGGCTTAGGCAAGTCTGATTGAATCTCCTCCAAAAAAGCTTCTTCTTCTTCTTCTTCTATACCTGGATTTTTGAATAGAACGTATACAAAAATCAAAAATACTGAATACTTACAAACTAATATATGGTTAAAAAATGAAATTCGCAATATGAATTGAATAAATGCCGTTAATAATTTGAAATAGGAATAGAACCGCTTATTTTGCTCCCTTTTGCGTTATACCACCCAAATTTGTCTGAAAACAGTAATAAACCCGTAGCAGGATCAAAATGGATGGATGAAGCGGTAACACTCTGCCGGTTTGCTTCAAAATTGATGGAAACTGGCTTAACCGGTGCCTGGACCATCAGTGCTTCGATGGTATCGCAGGCTGCCTGTAGGATCGATTTATCACTGGATTTCGTCGTCGCACGATGGGGACTGTCCGGTGAACTTTTCCATTCTGTCCTCCAGTAACTTCCGTCCCACCACATAGCGGGCGTCCCTTCTGTTTTTTCCGTCCACACCTCACCTGGCCCGCGTAATGCATACAGAATGGTCGCAAGGTCAGCCGTGTGGTGGTTCCAACTTAGTATAGAACTGAAACTGGAATGTTCAATGGACCACTCATATGCTCTGCGGACAGGATTTAAGTATGGTGCATCCTCTAAACTACCACCGGCAACCCCCGGTATTGCCTCCATGCCCACATAAGCAACAGGAGTCGGCCACTCATTAACAATGTATTCACCAGCCCTGGCAGCAACAGGCAAATCATTTTTATGCCCGGCCAGGTTCATATGGGGCTTACCACTTGGGTTCCAGTAGCCTCCCATCACAACAAGTTCTTTAATTTTCTTCACTATAAGCCTGGAACCTGCAGAGTCTTCAGCCAATCTTTGCAAATTCATCTGCCATCCGACTGAAATAATTATAACGCTGCTGTCCTCCTGTTCTGCTAAGATATCCTTGTATAATTCTACTGCATCCGGAACATCATCTCTGGATATCACATCTTTATGGAAAGCCGTATCTAATGCAATTGCTCTGGCATATTGCGGCTCGCCACCAAACATATAGGATGGACAATCATCTAAAGGATATTTCCCAATGGGTAAATCCGGTCGATAATACCAGGTGTTTATAGCATCAATAACTCCGGGGCCATAGGGGTCGGATGTATTATGCATAACTGCTAAAATTTCACATTCACCATTATCAGCCATGGCGTGTAGCATGGCAAGGGCACCGGCATCGTCAAAGTCCGATTCCATATCCGTTTCAAAGATTACTTTTTGGGGTGCGGAAAAAACCACTGAGGAAAGGATCAGCAGTAAAAAAATGCTAGAGAATGTTTCTTTTATCATGTTGTTCTTCCTGTTTTTTTAGTCTTTGAATAAATTAAATAAGGTTTTAACTTCGAAGTTTTCAAGTGCCCGGTTATAAATACGCACTTCGTCCATTAATCCGTAAAAATTGCTATGGTCTTTATCCAGTGCACCCAGCACCAGATTACTGTCGTTTTCCAGACTTGCATTGGTGGCCGTTGTGGTGTTTTCTTTAACCCCGTCTACATAGATAATCGTTTCGTTCCCTTTTCGAACGCCAAGGGCATGGTGCCATTTGCCATCGGCCATGTTTGCCAGACTTTTGTTTCTCAGCAGGGTATTTCCGGCTTCTTTACTGCGAAGTTCAAAATTTATTCTTCCGTCGGTGTCCATAGCCAGGGTGTACATATTACCGTTGATTTCCTGTTTAGTAATAAACCGCTGATCACTTCCTCCGGGGCGGGGGGTAGGGTTACTTGTGTTAAACCACACCGAAAGAGTGAAATCTGCGTCTTTTCCATAATCAAGACTGTTATCTTCCGGCTCGCTTATTTCAACATAAGAGTCCGCTGGGTCAAAATTGAGGGCTCCCCCCGAAACCCCGTCCGCCCGTAGGGGGCCATAAATAAAACCATTGTGATTATTGCCTGATATGTCAAAGACACTGTCTCCTGACGCTTCATCAAACGGCCAATAGCCGGCCAGGTCGCGATTGAGGTCTGAGAATACAATGGTGTCGATATAACTTGTTTCTCCTGAAAGTATGGTTACCCCGGGAAGGTCTTTTATCAAAAGCTCTTCGCCTGTTTCAGTGTTAATTCTAAACAACGTCACGCTGCGCATACCGGTGGGAATATTTCGGAGGATAAAAGACTGAAGTGATTGGCACTCCACTACCCGGCCCGTACCCCTGAAACCAGCATATACCTTTTCGTTTGGTCTTGTTGGAAAAGAGGCAATGCCCTGGAGGTGCCCTGTTTCTACCAAGGTATAAGTAAGTTTGTTTTCAGCAGAAGAATGTTCGCCAAGAATAATAGAGTCTTTCCAAAAGACCTTGCTGCTGTCATCTGAACCCAGGATTATTTCCATATGATACTGAATACCTGTATCTAATTCTGCGTTCAAAATACCGTTTTTATTGGAGAGAGCTTCCTGGAGAGGAGTATCGTTTTCTCCGGGGATAGGTAGGAAACCGCTTGCATAAAAAGAAACTCGGGCATTTGCTGCGGGCTGGTTGTCCTCTGTTATTAATGTTGCGGTAAGTACATTTTCTGTACCCACCGTTGTCCCGGCGATGTTAGCGTTCTCTGAACAACTGGTAAACGCGATGAGTAAAAACCAGCTACTGAGCAGTAAGCGAAAGCAATTGTTGTATCTATTATGATTCATATTATTCCTTATCTGCTTTCATTTGAGACATGGGGAACATCTGAACATTTAGCTGGAATACTTGTTCCTCTTCTTCTTCAGAGCGAACGATTTCTATGATCTCTTGCTGAAACTGCTGAAGTTTGTATTTAATACGATTCCATCCACACATCGATGTTGATAAGGTTTGGGTGAAGACATGCCGCTGCTCTGGCGTATATGTAAACTGGGATTTTTTGGCCATATCCATCATTTGATTCTGGAATGTTTTAATAACCAGGGCACCAACTTCTTCTCCACCCACCATAGCAGTTTCGGTAGGTCGGTAAAAGCCATTTTTATCCTGTTGTATTAACTGTAGTTCTTCTAAAAGTTTTATGGCATGTTTTGCATCCGGAACGCGGATAGATGGTTGTATAAATTGAGCCAGTTCCTGGTAATTATCTTTAAAATTAATCACACTGAGTGCTTGATGTATAGCTACATAATACCAGTTTTCATAAAAACCCTGTTGTGTTTTTTTTAGGCGTTGAATCTTTTTTGGCAGGTAACTTACCATTTTATCAAAAATATTTTGCTTTTCGTGATCATGAGTTGTATGGGTATAATGAACCATCAAACTGAAATATTCACTTTCTTTTTTATCAAGATCCAGTGCTTTACAAAATTTAGGAATATATTTGT
>JADFYW010000269.1 GCA_015232855.1 Fibrobacteria bacterium | reverse complement strand
ATCTTTCATTATTTTTTCCATAATTATATGTTTTATTATAAGCATAAATTGTCTATTATACCCTATAATATATCCTAAATAAGATTTTATGCAATATGATAAAATTTTATAAGCATCTTTTTATATAAGCATTATTTTCATTATTGTTGCCCTAATTCCAACCAAACAGCTAAAATCCCCTAAAATGGGCTGATTGAACCAGGATATTTGGGAAATCAGACTAAATTCTGCACTAGATAGATTTCGGGTAAGTACTCGTTAGGAATCGTGCTCGAAGTTTGAAAAAATCGCACCCAAATACGACTTATTTCAACCACTATTGGAAACATTATTGTGATAGCAAACTATGTAAGTATTTATTAATCCTCACCCGATCTTCATTCACTTTCGTTCCCTTGAAATACGTTTCAATAAATGTAATTGTACCGTTTTTTTTATCCCAGGCATAGGTTACCCTTATGCCACTTCGTGCACCCCGCCCCTTAAGGGCCCTGCAGGCAAATTTTTTCAATTTAAAAACCGGCACAACACCTCGATATGATGGCATCTCAAAAGTACTTTGATTATTGATTTCAAGTACATGAAACAGCTCCAGAGCAGCTTTCTTTGACATTATAAAATCTTCCGGCAAGGAGCGGAATTTCTTTTTCAGCCTGTTAAAATCTTTTACAAATTCAGGCAGTTCTACATACTTAATCATCGTTGTAATTACGGACTGTGGTTTTGTGGGTACGATAAAACACAGCTTCGTACTTTAATTCTTCACCATCTCTGGCCATTATCCAGGGTACATCTTGATGAGAATATTCAGACAATTCACTGGCATTTTTCTGAGAAAGCCTGGCAAGCACCTCGTCAATGTGCTTGATTTCCCGGGCAGTCAACAGATCGAGATTAGCGGTTCTGTGTGGAAGATATTTGGTTTGCTCTCGTTTGAAGTATTGACTCTTAACAATTTCGAGCTCCCCATTATCTGTCATATCCTCAGAAATTTTAATAAATTCAATAGGCGTCGGTCCATAATGGTTTTTTTGATACCTGGCACCAATTAACTGCTCCTCATACTTCTCATAATAATCAAAGTCAATAAAATACATCAGTTTATACAAAACCGTTTGCCCAACATGGGGCTGAGCACCGACCCGTTCGAGCACATAGAGTAAAACTTCCTTAAATTTATCCAATTTATTTTGAGGAACACTAATACGCATCTCTTGCCTGGCAGGTTTCTTTGCTGACTGCCTCTTGAAATCCACCTGATATTCCAAACCCGTTTGCTCTGTAACAAACTTATCCAACGGAAGACCAAACAATGCCGCCAGCTTTTTACTTTCTCCTAATGAAATATCCCGATTGCCATTTTCTATCTGAGTATATGTCTGCCGAGTTACTCCCAATGTATCGGCTATGTCTTGTTGAGAAAACCCTTTTGAATCCCTAAGGGTTCGTATGAACTCATTTATAGCCATAAACCGCCTCACATTAAATACAATGCTTTTTAATATTTTACTACTGTAAAATATATTTGTCAATATAAATGTATATTATTATTAACAGATAGAAAAGTTTTAGACTATTTTGGTCATTTTAAGAAGTAAAAATCCTACAACTATATTAAAAATATCACATAATAGATCTGCCACGCGAACGTCCTCTAAATCTACCCGGTTGTGCGATTCAGGTTTGGGTTTTACCCTTTGGGGAATATTTAAACAGGGAATAGATAATGCAATCAGTTCAAAACTTTGAGCACTGACTGATTCACTTTCTGCGTTTCATACTCAAGCTTCAGCCAGGCTGCTGAACGCAGACGATTATAAATTTTAACTTCATCAATGTTGCCCTCGAAATATTCAGAACTGGGCTGAGGCAACCATAAATTATACCTGAGAAGACCGTAACCCATCTTCCAATAACCGGGATAATCAGCAATTTCTCCCACTTTAGACTCAAAACCAATAAGCTTTCCATCTAAAAATAAACTCATACCTTCCTGGGAATAATCCACTGCTATCATATGCCAGTTACCATCGTTATACAATTTTTCAGATGATATTATCACATAAGCCTGACTGCTACTATCAAAAAGGCTATCCCGATAAACCCCGTAAAAAATCTGTCCCGTATCACTCATCCATACATGCCTATCATACCGAGATTCAGTACTATCCAACAAAGGATCACCCTGGCTGATAGAAAATCCCATAAGTTTCCCACCTTGACCGGTAAGGGTTTTAAACCATAGAGAATAACTATAAAGGCTGGGATTATTATAGGCTTTAGTGGTAACCATATGTTTGGCTACCCCATCAAAGGCCAGTCCATTTCCAATAACACCATCTACATTATCACTATCATGCAAACCACCTCTGGCAATTCCATGATTCGCATTGCTGGAAGCATCAAACAGCATAGAACCAGCCGTCTTTACTGTTCCCGAAAAATGATAGACGCCTATGAGTCCATCAGTAGTATCAAAAACCGAAGGCCCCGATGATAACGAAGACACTGCTGTTTTACCCGTATACACAAACAGGACATTTTCCTTCTCACCGAACACCGTATCCAACAGCACCCAGATTTCAGCTTCTTTATCGCTCCTATCCCAGAACTCTATTTCCAGCGGCAAAACAGCACCGCGTTTATTGGTGATACGCAAATCATCCCCGTCCGCATCAGCCGCATCAAAATTAAAGTTATTTCCGTTAAGTCTTACTAATAAAGGGAAACCGGTAATAACCCCGGAAAAATCCAACCCCAACGAGTCGGCATTCAATTCCAGTGTATACTGATGTAACCAGGAATAATACGGACCGATAATTGTTTCTTCATTAGCCGCAACAGCGATATGCTCCGCAACAACCAATGTATCACTCATATTATCACCACTAATATGTACCAGGGCAGGATACAGACCAACAGGTACGTTACCCATGCTTAATGCAGCATCTGATGAGACGGTACGGTCTACCGGAATATATAATCGGCTACCGGTGAGCCATAATTTCCCCGCGTTTACCGTCATATCTTCCGGAAAATAAACGAGCAAATCCCCTGTAGGCTGCAAAGTATCTACACCAGTTAAAACAAGTTCGCCATACACCCGAACACTATCGCGAATACTCTGCCCACCAGTAAACGGATCCGCCGCTTCCAAACGATATACTCCGGTATCAATGCTCGGATAAACATAGTTACCATCTTTATCGGTAAAAGCAATAAGTGAATCAGGCACTCCACCTCCATCAAGAGGATTAAAGTCATCAGGCACAAGTTTAACTACAGCATTGCCCACGCCGGCACCATCTGCCGATAGAATACGACCACTCACTCTGGTCTTTATGTAAACGACAGAGATTTCATGGAGGGCATTACCGGATGGTTCAATATCTATCCTTGTCTGCACCACCGTTGCCGAATCACCCATGGTGTCAGGGGGAAGATAAATAATCTCTGAATAACTCCCCGCCGGTACACCGCCAAGTTTAATCAAACCGGAAGCGATACTGGCAGAATCGACCATTGCCCCAATACTGGTTCCGGGAATATACACCGTACCGCCCGCCTCCACTGATATATTTTTAAGCGAAAATGTGATAGTGCCCGGCTTCTGAAGTACACCGGTGGTTACTGTATACGGCTTATTCTCGGTTATCAGAATCCCCGGAATCATAAGGCTGGTGGTATCAGAGTGGTGCTGTGCTTCTATATTATACATACCGTTCAGAACATCATCCAGTTCGTAGCCCCCATCAGTATCAGTGGTAACTCTGCGCACTCCGGCCGTATCGGAGCCCGGTTGATACTGCCGTGTATAAAGTGCAACATCAACACCAGCCACTGCACTTCCGTATTCATCGTGAATCACGCCTGCGATGGTCGCATTACCATCTTCCATACCACCGCCCGACAGGTTATCACTGGAGCAGCCCATAAATAGCAACACCATGACCAAAATACACCCGACGACCCCACTTCCAGGCTGTGTTATAAGTATGAAAAAGTGGTTCAACGATGTCATTCCACGGCTTGACCGGGGAATCCACCAAAAGAAATGGCGATTTTCGTCCATTTTACTCAC
>JADFYW010000268.1 GCA_015232855.1 Fibrobacteria bacterium | reverse complement strand
TCAAAGTATCTTCCCGTAAGGGGAAAACTGTTATAGCACTGTCATTTGAAAAATCTGACAGACTATCCAAAACCCCATTAGATGCTATGGAAGTAAGAGAAATAAAAGTAGGGGTCTTATTTGACAAAAGAAAAAACCGTAACGATGATGCCGTATCGGGATCATTTATTCGTATCACTATTTCGCTTGTATCTTCTGCGCTTCCCGATAAAAGAGGAAACTCCAGAAATTCCCCCACCACACCTTGAGTATCTAAAACCACCTTACTGTCTTTAAATATGGTTATGCCCGGGGTTAAATCAATAGAATCAAAGAGTGCTAACCTTACCCAGGCCGTATCCCTTTCATGCAATGGAAAGAGAGTGTCTGCCGAAATCAAGATAGTGTCCTTTTTACCGGAATGAGGTATATATATGCCATCGACATCTTCCCCCTTATTCCTTACATATTGAGCTGTCATCAAAGGAACATCATTATGATAATCAGCAAAAAAGAGAAATTCAATAGTTGTATCAGGGTCTGCTATTTGAATTCGATGTATCACATTTGTGTCAGCAGCAGAAGCGAAAAGAGGAATTTGCTGATTTTCTCCCGTAGCCACTGTTGTGTCAAAAATATTTTCTGTCCCCATAAACACCCGAACAGTAGCTACTGAATCATTGCCATCAGAAAAAGAAAAATTAAGCATAGTCGTATCTCTGGCCCATAGGGAAAGACGTAAGTTTTCATACAAGGGTACGGTGTTATTTTCTTCTGAATGAGGATAAATGTTTGTCTGTAATGATGCGGAAAGTGATGGCGGGTAATTAAAATAATTTATTTCAACAACAGTTGTATTTGAATTCCATCCTTGCGCATCAGTAACCTGTACTTCCACTGAATGATCTTTTTTAGCCCTATCCAGAGGAGGAATAGATAACATACTTCTAAAATAGCCACTCCCAAAATGCTGTGGCGCATTATCGAAGGCTAAAGAATCAGACACTAAAAAAGATAATCCACCTTGATTATCAGCATCAAAAGCCCAGGCAATAACTCGTAAAACGTCTTGTCGAGCGACTAAATTGTAATCATTTCCAGGAGTATACAATTGCACAGCCCCGGAAGCACCCAGTTGCAAGGTATCGATGGTAGGAGCATGCGGTTTCACATTATAGTTTATAGCAAACCCCGAGACACGGGGAGACGCTTGGTTTAAAAGCGAGGAAGTCTCCAGGTTTACCCGGTATTTAATCTGTGAATAATTCCCTTTGAGGGGAGAAGCCAATGTACCGGTATCAGTAACCGAAATAAAGGAAGAAAAACTACCGTTGTTACTTAACGCTACTTCAACCGAACCCTGATCATTAGGTGTTAACGTAATGTCAGTGATAGAAATGGAATCTACAGTAGGGTCCAAATGGTAAGCGATACTTGTGTTACCCAGTCTAAGACTATCGCTAGTAAAAAAGGCATTGCTAAAATACATGGGAGTATTCAGCCAAGCTATGGTTTTGGCATCAAAGCTGTTATCATAAGCCACCACCACATCACCTGCATCATCAAGGGCAACATTGGGCACATGGTAATTATGCCAAAACTTCCAGCTTGCTCCTGCATTAAAGGCAACGTTTTCTCCAGACAAGTACAGGTCTTTTCTTGACGTTGCCGTGATAGTAGTGCCAGAGCGTTGAAACCATGCGCATTCAATTTCTCTGGTCCCGCCATGCATATTACCATACCAGGAAAATACTACATATTTACTAGAAACCGCTACATCAGGAAAATAGCACTGCCCAGTGGTAGGAGTTAAGCGTTCTTCGCTTCCCACATTTCCCGTACTTGTATTTACCGAATTGTAATATATTGTTCCCATTTTACCGTACACAAACGCAAATTGATTGACGGCTAAGGCCGCAGCGCCATACTTGCGGTAGGTATGCCCCTGGGTTACGGTTTCTATGTATATATCCTCTGTTACTAATAATGTTGGGGCCATTATTTGGGCCTGCAAAGCATTGTAGGCAGTACCCCATAACTCCGCGTCCTCACGCCACATAATAAATGCATTACCGCTGGCATCAGCCGCCACTGCAAAATCCTCTGCAATACCAACAGGCCTGGATAAGGAAACTATTTGGGAACTACCTGTACTGAGATCTTCCCAGCGAATGCGGATTTCCGCAGTTCCAATTTTATAATCATATGCTAAAATAAGCCTATCAGCATTGCTGGCTGGAACTCCCGCCATACCCAAGGTGCCGTAATAATCGGTTAATTGTTCAGGGTTCCCTTTTGGTACAAACTCACCAAATGTCATCGGATTAGATTTACCTACCATGTCATTATCACTAGAACGCCTGAGATAGCCTCTTGGTGTTAACATAGACCAATAGGCGGCAAACCCGGTGCCCTCAGCAGCAAAATTCAAATACGAAGGGGGGGGCATATCTGAAGGGTTTTCTAATTGGGCGATTAATAGGGCCGTGTCCGATAATATGGTTGTGTCTGTATCCATGATAATCGTTCGTATGACCACATTTGCCGGAGTAGCTGAACCATCGGCCTGATGAATGCTGTTCCAGGAAGTGTAGGCAATTTTAAAGACCCGTCCTTCGCTGTTTACCACCACCGGATTAGCTGCAGACTGACCATTAATACCAATGGCATTATTTAATCTCACCGCCGCCAACGTAGGCAGTAATTCATATTTTTCTATGGCAACGTCCAACGTGTTACCCCAGGTAGTTTTTAAATGACTGGTATCTGCCGCTTCTCCGCTAAAATCACTTTTAAAATTGGTAGTGGAAATAGAAAGTGGAAAAACAACAACAGTTGCCAGCCATAAAAAGGACAAGACCTTTACTAATTCTTTATGTCTTTTGAAATTCATGATAAGGCTTTTTCTCGTCCGTGAAAATTAGTGGAAACTTCATCAAGTATGCCGGTATCTTTTCTTTTTCTCAGTTTTGCATACCGTTGAAATGCTCTTTCACGCAATTTTTCCATTTTTTTACGTTCTATCATAGCTTTATTTAATGCCTTAGTTTTACCGGCAACCACTATTTCCTGCTCTTCTATTTTTGTCTGCTGCTTTTTGATATCATTTAGGAGCTTACTACCATAACGTATGTAATACATATGTTCCATAGGCCCCAAATGTGTCAGTGTTTCTCTCTGTCTTATTAAGCCTGTGTGCTCTTCTTGCATGTTATTTTTCTTCATGTTTCTCATATGCAACTCTTGCATGGCCACACCTAAGGAGCGTTTTGCATCATCTTCAAGCCATTGTTTATAGCTTAACATTCCTTCCAATCTAAAAGAAAAGCGTTTCACTTTATCTTCTCCTGTAATACAATAAGCTGCTGTAAGATATCATTGAAATCTGAATGCTCTTCAATTTGTTGCATCAAGAACTGCTCTAAAGACGGGTTTAGGACAACGGCTTTATCCAGATCGGGATTACTCCCCTTTACATATGCGCCTAACTGTATCATGTCTTCGGAATCAGCGTATACTGCCATGTATTTTAATAAAAGACCAACTGTTGTCTTTTGTTCTACAGTGGTTATATCGGTAAAGCAACGGCTTACACTCTGTAATACCGAAATAGCAGGATAGTGGTTACGATTGGCTAAATCGCGTGAAAGCACAATATGACCATCCAGCACCGAACGGACAGCATCAGAAATGGGTTCATCCAAATCATCACCTTCCACTAAAACGGTATATAAGGCGGTAATAGAGCCTTTTGCACCCATGCCTGCACGTTCAAACAAACGTGGTAACATGGAAAATACCGATGGTGGAAAACCACGAGTGGTAGGAGGCTCACCCGATGCAAGGCCAATTTCTCTTTGGGCCAAGGCGATACGGGTTGAAGAGTCCATCATTAACATCACATCCTTACCTTGATCTCTAAAATATTCGGCAATGCCTGTGGCGAGGAAGGCCGCTTTTACGCGTACAATAGCCGGCATATCCGCAGTAGCCACTACTACAATAGAACGCTTTAAGCCTTCTTCTCCCAAATCTTTTTCAATAAACTCTTTAAGTTCCCTTCCCCGTTCCCCAATCAAAGCGACCACATTTACATCCGCTTTGCAATTTCTGGCTATCAT
>JADFYW010000267.1 GCA_015232855.1 Fibrobacteria bacterium | reverse complement strand
CCGCTATTTGGATCTTTTACCCCATCAGCGTTATATTTGGAAAATGAAAGGAGTATATCAGAAAGGGAACGATAAATAGTTGTTACAGTTATCAGTTGCGAGTTATCAGTTCCGAGTAAAAAAGTGGCTTCGCAAAAAATGTATCATTACACGAAGCATTTATTTTATACTGACAACTGACAACTGACAACTGATAACTCATATCATTATGACTGAAAACAACTCATTACTTGCCGCATTACGAATGATGCATACCCTCCTTGAGGTAGATGACACTGAAGAGTTGTTGCGTAAAGGATTAGAATTAACTCTTCAGGTGCTTGATTGTGAGAGGGGATTGTTGATAGTCGAAAAGTCCCTTGATAATTTTGACGTTCTGGAAAAAGCGGGAACGACAGAATTTTCTGTGTCTTTCAGTTCTACAGCTATGCGGTTGGTGAAAGAAAAAAACAGGCCTGTTTTAATTTCTGATACCGGGGAAGATGATGTATTTAAAATACAGGAGTCTATTAATAAAAGTGATATACGCTCCGTACTTTGCTCAAACCTTGATTTGCCGGAAAGTGCCTTTCCTGGCGGCTGCCTGTTTCTTTATCTTGACAGTCATACCAACCGGCGGGCTTTTCTAGGTGAAGATCTTGAAACCTTCCGGCAACTGAGTGTGTTAATGTCTGCGCTTGTGAAGAAATCAGAAATAGTTGCTGAGAAGGATACCACGATAGAGGCCTTGTTGGGTCAGGTCAAAGAAAAGCAATTCGAAGATTTGGTGTTTCAGAGCCAGAGTTTTGATAAATGCCTCAAAACCATAAAGCAAGGTGCTCCGACGGATGCTCCTATTTTGCTTATTGGGGAGACGGGAACAGGAAAAGAAATGATAGCTAAGGCGATTCACAAAATCAGTACTCGATGTAATGCGTCTTTTGTACCGGTAAATTGTGGTGCTATTCCTGAAGGGCTTTTGGAAAGCGAATTCTTTGGTCATGAAAAAGGCGCTTTTACCGGAGCGGTTGCGATGAAAAAAGGTTTGTTTGAAGAGGCTTCTGGTGGTACTATTTTTCTTGATGAGGTAGGTGAAATCCCTTTAGCACTACAGGTAAAGTTTTTAAGGGCGTTGCAGGAAAAGGAAGTTCAACGGGTTGGAGCTCTTACGCCAATCAAGGTTGATGTACGAGTGGTGTGTGCAACAAACCTGAATCTGGAACAAGAGGTGGAAAATAATAAGTTCCGCAGGGATTTATATTTTAGGATAAGTGTATTGCAGGTTGGTATTCCCCCGGTACGGGAGCGGGAGAGGGATTCGTTTCTTCTTGCTAAATATTTTCTTAACCAGTATTGTGAGGCATATGGTGGTAAGAACTTAAAATTTTCCAAAGAAGCGGAGAAAGCTATCCTTATGTATAACTGGCCGGGGAATGTGCGGGAAATTCAGAACCTGGTACAACGAGCGGTAATCACCGCTTCTGGCGAAAGTATTGGCAGTGAAGAATTGGGTCTGGACGGAAAAGAAAAATATGAACAGACCAGTTTGCGAGATGCCCGGGAAGCTCTTGACCGGAAGATGATAGCCTATGCTATGGAAAAAGCGCCGGGGAATTTAACGAACGCAGCAAAAATTTTGGATATAGACAGAAAGAGTCTTCGTATATTGCTAGAGAAGTATGGTATATCTCAGGGATAGAATTATGCTGACTTGAAAAAAGTAAACTCGCGACTGATAACTGATAACTGATTACTCATTTGTAGACCAGTTGTACTACGAAACTTCATTCAAATTGGACCATTGAGAAACTTTTCCGGTTTGCTTCACTATATTAGTCATCATAGTCCTATCACAGCGAATTTCGAAAATGGAGTAACTATGAAAATTAAAACCGGAGCCTCTTTTCTTTGTGTTTTATTGCTACTTGTCTGGTCTGGTTCCAGAGCCGCATCTCCCTATTATTTTATCGCAATTCATAATGAACCCTACCATGGGCATCCTGCTGCTGCAGAGTTGCTGCCAGAAGCCGTGAGTATACTTAAAGAGATGGTAGCAAAGGCTGATGGATACCATATTAAGCTGACTATTATGTTATCACCAGAATGGGATCAGCATCTTACTGCTGAAGACATCAGTGCATGGAAATTGAGTGGTCATGAAATTGCATCTCATCATCATAGTGTTTATCATCCTGGTGGATGGGACGGATACACGGGAATACCTTTGGAAGAAGCTCTTCAAATTCGGGAAAGTACTTTGAGGGGAAGGCCTGTTGAAGAAACACTTGGCGATTTGAGTGATTATATGGCACGGCTTTTTGACCTGGATGCAGGTGTAGTGTCCGGTTGTTTAAATGAAGAACCGGATAAACGGGAGATGCCTGATGAAATTATTTATCCCACCTGTTCAGGATATTCCAATGCCTATAAAACAATCGGGCAAAAAGTGAATGATATGGATTCACAGAAAGCAATAAATGAATTTATTGTACAGGCTGATTTAAATGGCATCACCAGGAATTGGCTTGCTCATGCGCAGATTATTGATACGTCCCAGGTGCTTGCGGTTATGGAAACATTTAAAACGGTTGCTGCATCAGAAAGTACGGAGAAGGTTGTGTTTGGAACCGTTAATCACAGTGCCCCCAGAGAACATCAAAACTTTAACGATTACCTTGATTTGGTGCATAGTTATGATTCTACCGGTGCTAAAAGCAGGACTATCAGTGAAATAATGAATAGTAATATTCTGCCGGTGGAAGGTTTTGTGATGAAAGATAATCGCGAAATGGAGAGAAAAGTTACATCTATCCGGCGAAGTATTAATAAGGTTTCAAGGTGTTATTTGGGTGCCCCCATTTCGGGAAATGTAACTAACATCCTGGGCCAACAGGGAACCAAAGGGACTCAGATTATTTTTGGGAATGAGTTACCCGGGGAGAAAGAACTTAGGAATTGAGGCCAATGACGGCATAGGCAAAGAAATCTTTTTGTGTTACCATTTATAATCTTGAAGGTGGTATCCTTCAATGTATTGATGGTGACCCGCTTTCCGATCGCATCTCTACTATTGTGTTGACAAAGGTGCGAGAGTGGGAGGGGTAATTCGGAAAGCGGGTGGGGGGTTCTCTGAATACTTTGTTCCAACAGGTCTTGTTGTATCGAATTATTGAATTATAATTTTGCTTGTATTCATCTGATTTTTGCTTTTGAGTGTAAGAAGGTAAATACCTGGTGGAGGGTTCAAATTGTTTGTAATACCAGTAATTTTATTTCCACGTATATCATAGAGGGTCCAGGAAATGTCTTTGGAGATTTGTTTGGAATATTGTAGAAAATGTTGGACAGACATAATCGAAGAAGGAGGGTTTAATGTTTCTTCTGCGCAAGCCTGGTTGTCTTCGACGGAAGTGATAGCTCCTACTAAGGTAAAAGTAACGGGAGCAAAGGAAACGGAATTGGGGCCGGTATCTTCTATACGTACATAACTGCCTTCAACCATATCGTACTCACCGATTTCACGGAATGAGCAGCGTTCGTCATCACTTTCAACTGCGGGGTCCCATTGGTAAATTTCAACTGTTGTATCGCCATTGGCATGAAAAACGTTGTGTAATGCAGGATAAGTGTCGGCGCGACTTGACATGGATACCCAGGCTACTGAAATTTTATATCTGCCTGCACCCAGTGAATCGAATGGCGGTTTGTAGTCTACCCATTGTTCGTCGCTCGGGTCCGGTTCCAGTGGTTCGGTTTGGTGATTTGAAGAGTACCAATGATCACAAGGGCCAAATATATAATTCCAATGAGCACGCATTACATTGTGTCTCTGATAATAAGGGTTGTCTTTGTCTTTGCCGTCATTGGCGTCAATTTTAGGTTCTGCCTTGGCTTCATCACCTGTATGGTGATCTACGGTGACTTCGTACGCATCCCCAATGCGTAATGCTCCATCAGGAGCAGGTTCTGTTGCGGAGTTGTCTGATGATTGAGGTGTGTTTCCAAATATACTGCCGGCTAATAATCCGATAATGCATCCGGTTGAAAATAATGATCTCATAAATTTCCTCTTGGTTGATAAATTATTTCGTCAATCACAAATACCTGATTTAAATCCTGGTATCCAGAAATAAGTGATCGTACCGCCTAATATGGGTTAATTTACTGT
>JADFYW010000266.1 GCA_015232855.1 Fibrobacteria bacterium | reverse complement strand
CAATACTGAACAGATACTAATTATTAAAATTCAAAGTGAAAAACCAGTAAGAATATCAAGAAATTCAATAAAGAAAAAACAAATCCCGGTATACTCCCCCATAAAGGTAATGGATAGTTTATCTAAACGAGAATTAACCCAATTATTATCCCCTAAAACAGATACATTTTTATGAGTCTGGCAGAGTGTCGTGTTTTCCACATTGGCTAAAGAATCGTATTCAACAAAGTTACAGTGTGTGTTGAAGCGGAAAAGCAGCTTACGATTATTTTTAATGCAGCTTTAAGTGATTGGGCTAATGCCTTAATTTAAACTCCGGAGAATATCTTTGGTAAACCGAAAAATAGGCATTCAGTTTAATTTCAAGTGATTAAAGTTGTAATTAAGTGAAGTGTTTGGTTAGGAATAGGTCTATTCAGAAATAGCTAGTTGGAAATCTGCCCAGTAAAAGCAAAGAAAGTATAAAAAAACCGATAAATCATTGAAAAATTGTTACTTGGGTGGTTTTTTAGGAAGAAAAAAACTGTATATTCTGGGTAGGTGAGGTTTAAGATATTATGAAGAAAATATTGATTAAAAAATGGCTTTTAACTGTCCTGGTTTTATTTGGGATGGTAGGTTTTGGGTATGGCAGTAGTATTACGGTCGGTACTCTGGATGATGTGGATATAAGATTAAGTGAACATGTCGTTTGGGATGTGGATACGGTTAATGTGATGACACATGTGGTTTTTATGCCAGGGAACTCATCGCTAACTATTCAAAAGGGTACCCATGTAATATTTCATGCAGATACAGCTCGTTTAAATATTATGAGTACATTTTCCGCTTTAGGGACAAAAGTCGACTCAATTTGGTTTATTCCTTCAGATACTTCTGTTGGATGGGGAGGAATTGAAGTTTTGGAGGTTTCTAATATTTCATTTTGTCATTTTGGGTTTAGTGTTAAAGGAGCATTATCAATACTTTCCGACTCAGTATCAGTTCGTAATACTATTTTCATAAAGAATAAAGTAAATGGTTGGGGCGGCGGAGTTAAGATTGGAGGTGGCAAAGGTGTATCAATTTTAAAATGTATTTTTACAAATAATCAAGCAGAGAGTGGTGGAGCAATTCAAATTAGTACAGTAAAGGATTTGGTTGTAGAACAATGTCATTTTATGGAGAATTATGCAAGTAAGAAAGGAGGCGCACTTTTTTTTAATACATCAAACTCCGCTAAGGTCGGAAAATTCATCAATTGCACCATAACCAACAATACCTGTGATGGTTCTGGTGGCGGGATGTCTTTGGAGGATGCGGAGCCTACCTTCATCAATTGTGTTATTGCGGATAACTGGTCTGGGAATAATGGCGGGGGTGTGCATACCTTAGAGGGGGCTAGGCCTAAGTTGATTAACTGTACAGTGGCATTTAATTATGCTGATAATAGTGGTGGTGGGCTTTATACTGATGCTTCAGGAGCAGATATTATTAATTGCCTGTTTGCTAAAAACAAATCTAAAGCAGATGGTAATCATTTGTTTGACAGAAATGGAATGGATGTTAACCATAAAATAGAGTTTAGCGCTATAGGTAATGGCTATCTATTGGCAGACACCGCAGCAAGAGATTTACGGCAAGATAAGGAGTCCAATACTATTAATGCAGGGAAAGAAGATACCACAGGGCTTGGGCTTCCGACTGTGGATTTGGATGGTAATCCTCGTATTGTTGATGGTCGTGTAGACCAGGGGGCCTATGAACATCAAGAAGTTACGGAGCTAGTTAAAGACTGGCAATCGCCTCGTACCTGGTGGGCCGAGCGTGAGGATGATGTGATAACCTTTACGGTTTTGGGAGAGTATAAGTACGGGCTTCAATTGTATGATGTTACCGGGACGTTGACGGGCTCTCTTTCTCCTGTTTTTAAAGATGGAGAAACGATGTACCGTTGGTGCCTGTCTTTAAAGAAGCAAAGTGTTACTCCGGGGATGTATATAGTCCGCTTAAAAAACCAAAGTACCTCTCTTATTCGCGGTACGGTTCTTGTGAGGTAATATTGGTTTCTAGTCCCCCTTTAGGAAATAGAGCATAAATTTCATTGGATATAATGTATAATCCACATACATTTTGTCCAATTCAACTACAGATAATTAAATACCAAAAACAAAGCAACCCACCCGCAGCAGATGCCAAGGTGCAATAAGGAACAACCTGTCAGGGCGTAGTTCCACAAAGCGGGACGAAGACTGACGTGACGCCAGTGCAATAAGGAGAGCGCCGTAGGGGCCGACGCTGAGCTGACCGGTTCCCGTTCCCATCTGACACAAACGTGGCAACGTACAAAAAATACATTAAGCAACTAGACATGGGGGAGGGATATAAAATGTTCTATAATATATGCACTTTTTTTGGGGAGGTAAAATGTATCTTTCTCTGTATTCCATGATCATGTAGATTTTAGGGAACGGCATACACCTATAACCAATTGGAAAATATAAACATTACTATTCAACAATCTATGGGTAGCCCCATTTCTATACATCTACTATGCATAAAAATGAAATGCCTAACAGCAGAACAAAATAAAAATCAATCAATACAAGGAGAAAAATAATGAAAATAATGACACTTTTAGCATACTTGGTTTTATATACATCTTCCTATTCCTATGATTGGGGAGACATATCAGCATATATTACGGTTATTGAACCCACATATATGCCCGGAAAAATCACGTTTCAAGTCGATGAACAAATGTCTGAATCATGCCCTGAAGGAAGTTGGCTTACCTGGCAAGGAAAGGGAGCTACAGCAGAGGATCGGGCCGATAACGCAAAATCTATTATGCAAGTATTATTATCTGCTCATACCACACACACACAAATACGGTTATTTGGCAACAATAACGGCTGTACAATTGATTTTATTCATCTCCTTACTAATTCGAATACAGGTGCTTCCGTAGAAGATCCAAATTCCAATACGTTCATTGATGCAAGAGATAATAGGGTCTATAAAATGGTTACCATTGGAACACAAACATGGATGGCGGAAAATCTCAATTATTCCCCTTCAAGCGACGATTCCAGGTGTTATGACAGGATTAATGAAAATTGCGACCTATATGGCCATTTATATAGTTGGGATCTTGCTAATTCGAGTAGCCATGGGAATGGCCAGGACATTTGCCCGATAGGTTGGCATCTCTCTTCGGACAATGAATGGTCAATTCTCGAAGATTTTGTTGGCGGAAGCGATGTGGCAGCGAAAAAATTGAGAGCAGTACAATATGGCGGAACAGATGATTATGGTTTTTCTATTCTTCTCGCTGGTTCTAGAGATACAGATTTTGAATACTATAATCTTAACAGATTAGGCTTTTATTGGACTAGTGGTTTAGGTAACTTGACTCGTTTGTTCACTTCAACTAACGATAATATGATGCGGGGAAATATGCATGGAGATCACCTATTTAGTGTGAGGTGTGTAAAGAACTGATAGTGGCAAAAGTGGATGGTATGCTCAACATAGTTGGAGAAAGTAATACCCCAGGTAGGACTTGTTCGTTGGTCTATATATACATATCATATGTATTTACCATTGTGTGTCCTCTTCCCCTTGAGTTCCAGAGTAATTTAGGGGGAAAGGGAAAAAAGCCTGTCCGGCGTAGTGCGGTGGAACTGGACGAAGTCGGAGAATGGGGGGTAAACCATCGGGCATTAAGTACATAGTCGCATACATTCTATAAAATTCAACTACACATAACTAGAAGCATAAAACAAAGCAATCAACCCGAAGCAGAGCCAAGGCGCAATAAGGAATAACATGACGTCAGTGCAAAAATTAAAGCGCTGGGGAGCGGAACCTGAGCTGACCATTCCCCGTTCCCCTCTGGCTCAAACATGGCAACGCACAATAAATACATTCAGCAACTACCATGGCATACAACAGGAATGGTCTGTAAGCGATTTTCCGCTCCGATAAGCCGTGCGGCGTTTAAGCACCGCCTTTTTTATCCAACCTTTTTGTGGCGTAACAAAAAGCGTTGGCCGGGGTTTGGGGACGGGCAGTCCCCATGTTTATAGTTTGAAACCCGGACAGGAAAAGCAAAGAAAGTATAAAAAAACCGATAAATCATTGAAAAATTGTAACTTGGGCGCTGAAGAGGTTTAGATATAGAAGAGCATATAGTTTGGGAT
>JADFYW010000265.1 GCA_015232855.1 Fibrobacteria bacterium | reverse complement strand
CGGGGAATGACATCGTTGAACCATTTTATCATACTTATGACACAGTCTGCACGCCGGGCAATCCATCAAATCATCGATCCTGAGATGGATCGCCCTGTCAAGCAGAACGATGACAGGAAAAACTTAAACTCCATACAATTTAGAACACTACACCAGTTCTTCCTGCTTCCCCCTACTTCGCACATTCATCAGAGGGATCAACTCCTGTGCGAATAATGCCCTGGCGGTAGACTCTGGAATGATTACCACGCAGGGTAATAAATTTAACTTTCCAGATGTAAACACCTGTACCTACTAAATCACCTGACAAGTCCTTTTGGTTCCAGACCAGCCAACTCTGAAACCCGCGAGGTGTTCGACGATGAAAATTATTAAGCTCACCACATTGGCCAAAATATTGTACAAAACCATTAACGAACTTTCCCAAATGATCAAAAATTGCAATTTCCGCTGTATATGCATCTTCAGAAAAAACCTGAACGGTCGAAAGGCAGTTTTCAGGATATTCGGTTGGAGAAGTACTTTCACCTGTGGTAAAACGACAGCTGTTGCCCGGTAATGAAATAGTTCCATCCGCTCGTAAACCATCGGGTTTTATCCACCTGTGTATATATTCATATTCTCCCAGCTGGTTTTGAACCAAAACCACTTCTCTCCCCCGAACCACCATACCGTTATCATCTATATGGATATTGGTTATTAGAGAATTAGGATCATCTACCGAAGTACCAATTACCGGAACAAAAACAGATGAATAATAAATTTGACCAGGAATATGCACTCCTTGAATAACCATCCCCACTTCCTGAGGTTTATTTGCATTGGAAGATGCATCTGTATAGGGAGCATTGGCATTCATAAATATTTGATCATTAATTTCTGGTTTCATCGTACTTGTACTGTTATCAACAATAAAAACCCACCGCAGACTATCTCCCCCTTGTATTATGGGTTGCGACCCTGCTAAAGAAACCAAAGGAAAGGCCTCTGTTTTATCCATACCAGGAGAAGTAAACACAAAAAGGGAATCCCAGGGAGTACCTACATTCACGAGAGGCCATATTTTCTCAGACAGAGTAATTATGAGTGTATCGGGTTGGGTAAGTAAATTGCCATCGGTATCTTTATAATAGGTTTTATCAGAAGCATGCAAGTTGGCTACCGTAATAAAAGCGCCAATACCATCTTCAATAGGTATTTCCAGACCTTCAACATTATCCTGATAAGGCAAAGTCAGTGTAGGCGGATTAGTCTCATCAATACTCGACGCACCAAAGGGGAATGTATGCAAACTGGCATCTAAAGCACCCGATACCACAATAGAAATGGTAGAACGATCCCCGGGAACGAAGTGAATACCTTCCCCATTCAAGAGCGAATCATAATAAACAATGTATTCTTGAGCACCTTCGTAGTTCCAATCAATTGAGGTAATGATTGAAGGAGGAACCGTTAACGGTTGCTGAAACCGGATATAAATAGAATCTGCCTGGCCGTCATAATTTCCATCCACAATCCAGGCCCGTTCCACAGGAACATAAGCAGACAATATTTTCACATTGGCAGTGGCATAATCCCTGTAACCGGTTATCGTCATTGTATTAAAAAGACGCCCAGTGTCCAATATACCTTCTAATATCGTATCGTTTTTATCTGGGGAATCAGTGAACCCAATAGGAACCACCGCCCTGAAATCACTGCTACTCACACTGGTTTCAACAGCCCATACCTGCAGACTATCTCTGGTATTTGTTGTAAGAATTACCTGTAGACTATCTATCTTATTAAGACGGGGTGATTTATGAATAAGACGGACCATTATCCGACTCATAGTGGCCTCATTATACACACTAATGGGAGTTCCCTGCATATCCATAAATTCCAGTTTGGTTGGGGTCCCGTCCACAATGGATTTCCGCTTTAAGCCCTCTGTCCCATAGACAGGGTCAGTATAAGTCGCCATAATATCATCAGAACTATTACAATACAGAACGGTATCAGCTTTGGGACCATCATCATTTTCATGTTTAAAAAACATCCCACAATACTCGCTGGATGCAGGAGCTTTCTGTGCAAGCAGGACAGAAGTCACCACAGATCCTGACTGCACACAACGGACTTCATCTAATACAAGGGTATCAATACTCCCGGCCGAATAAACCTGATCCTCCACACATATTTCGATACTACGGTTATTGCGGTTAATTTCTCCTCCAAATAAATATGGTTTTAACTCTACTGATTCTTCCTGATTAGCTCTGGCAATAGTAAGTTCCGCCCTTGCAGTATCACCTTCCAAAACTTCTGAAGCTCCCGGTGCATGAGTCGCTACAGCAACCTTTACGGTTCCTTTAAAATAATACTGTAATATTCCGTTTTCCAGATGCATCACCGGATTATCTTCCAGGGGTATGGAAGCAAACCACACTCCTTTATCATCAATTGTATGAGAATAAGAAAGATCTATTGTTTCGGTATCTATCCGAATCCGGCCACGGCTATCAACATTAAACACGGTGACTGTGGCCTTTTTTGAGGACAGCAAGGCAATATAATCATCAGTGTATCTCAGGTACAACATTCCTTTATCCGCGTCCCAGATATTACCCACCATTAACTGTGGTGGTACAGACTCGTCTTCATTGGTAAAAGCCACCAACCCCGGATGCTGAGCAGGAGCGCCATACCCAATAATATCTGAAGTTTGATTGTGGGTTTCAGGATTTTCGTATACTACTTTTAATTCATCACCCGTCTGTATTTCAAAGCGACCGTTCCCGGTATCAGCAAATAACGAAATATCGACCGGTATAGCAGATCCATATCTACCCGGAATAATTTCAATCAGAGGATACTGTTCTCTGTCAACAGATCCTGCATTATCTTTGCCCTTTTTGTTACTGAGAGTAATCAAATACTCATCCCGTATGGCAGGATCAAAAACCATATCTTCCACCACCACATATATTACCGGCTCATCACCGACCAGATAACCCGTCAGGTCCGCCCATGCGCTGTCGGCAAAATATACCTTAGGTGACCGGGGGGCTGGTTTTACTAAAAAGGCCACAGACAAACTATCATTCCCATAAACAGGATTCTTCCAGGCTACAGTCACCTGATCATAATTTACTGCTTCAATTGTACCATTCCCCGATAAAGAACCCGTAACCCCAAAAGGAATGGTATCCATAAACACAAGAGCATTATCCTGCAAACGAGGATGTTCCATGGTAATAGTTTCCGTGTCCAGTCCCGTTTCGCTTTGAAGAATAACAGCGGCCTGTGTAAAACTGGCATAGGGGGTGACCAGCGTTATAACCAGACTACTATCTAATTCTGTGAGATTGCTGGAACTACCCAGGGGTTCTCCTGTATATTTGGTAATTTCTAAAGCAGAAGCATAAGATGTTTTAGTATAGCGTTCCGAAAGAGTATCACTATTAATCCATCCCTCTTTTTGTCCAAAGACCTGTAATGATGATGTTTCCGTTACCTCCACAGCTGTACCCGTATATTTAATAAAGTCATCGGTAGCTTTTAACCGGTAATATATATCTGCTCCAGGTGTGGTTATAGTTAATGTTACCCTTTCTCTGAATTCAAAGGTCTTCCCCATTGGGCTAAGGACAGGAGCCGCAACTGTACCACTGTGTTTAGCAAAAGATGCCCACATCGTAGCATCATACACCAATTGCTCAGCTGCAGTGTTATTTGCCAGATATTCCGGTTGAAACGTAATCATAACCACGCGAAATTTATTTGTGTTAGAATAGGATAGTACCGGATAGGGATCCTCCCCTCCGACGGTGATATTGGAAGCACCATCAAAAGCAAATTGATAACCACTTGAATGCAACTGTGCCCGATAAGTACTATTGAGAAAGATAAAAACATCAGCATTTGATAAATTTCCTGAAAGTAAATCCAACTGAGGAGATCCAAAATTAAGTTTAACCGCACGATTGATTATACCGGGATACTCAGGAACGTCTTTATCAATATCAAAAGCATACCAGACCCGATCATTCGGCTGTTTATAAATATCCTCGTTCAGGTTAAAAGCGCTGTTGTGCACCCTGTCAAAGCCCAACACGCACCTTACCCCATGGGCAGCATCATCTCCCAGGGAAACAAAACCAACATCATTTTGTTTAGCCATAGTAGGGATATCATTTACTATTTCCCTGGTAACATTAGCACAACCCTTGGGACCATAAGCAGGAAATGGCTCATTAAACCCATCAA
>JADFYW010000264.1 GCA_015232855.1 Fibrobacteria bacterium | reverse complement strand
GTTTTTGGGTATTCATATTTCCTTTTCTCATGTTGATGAAGGTACGGGGAATGCTTTGCAGCTTTTCAGCTACCGTCTTGAAGGCCCAAAACCCGTAATTGACGGTTGTCTGCTAAGTCGCGATGGCATTCCTGATAATTTTGAAGCGCCAGAAGAGTGGAAAGAGGCTTATGTTCGCGAAATTGAAATGAGCGATGGGAAAGTGATCACCCTTTTTCTTATGAATTCTCCTGATACCCTGTATGTGGGTATACTCGATTGGCATGGTAATAATTCTTCCGGCTCTGGTGTTACGCTTTATTTTGATCAGGGTGACATTGGTGGAGAACATGACGGCGTGCTTACGGGCAGTGGTGACAGTAAACGCAGTGACGCGGGTTATAGTCTGATTAAGGGGCTTGGTCTCAGTAGCAGCAGCCTTTCCTGGGATGGATCTCAATGGGTTGCTGATAAAGACGGTATAGCTGATTTTTCTGCTTTACATGACAACTATAATGCAAGTGACAAAGCCAAACACCGGGAATTTGCTATCCCACTTAAGCATGTTGTATCCGGCAGTAATTCTGACTTGAATATAGCAGTGACTGAAGAAGTCGGGTTCTATATCGAAAATGTTAAAAAAGGCGGTGGTTCCGGGACCTTTCACTGGAAAGAAACTAATGGTAAAGTAAATGACCCCTCAGCAGAGGCTGGTTGGGCCGATATCCGGTTAAATATACCCCGAAGTTGTTTTACTTTTTACAGTACTATTACCCAGGGAGATGACCCGGTTGTTGATGGAGAACTTTTGGATGGGGCCTGGGCAAGGAGTTATTCCCGTGATATTTATTTAACGAATTTTGCGGGTGATACCTTGTCAGCAGTATTTAAATCCGTTCAAAATCATAACACCGGACATCTGTTTGTTGGTCTGCAGATACAGTCTGCTTCAACGGACGCAGACAATTATGCACAGGTCTATTTAGAAGAAGATGGGGGAAACGAAACAGTAAAAACCCGTAATTATTTTCTGGACCCGGGGCATGAAGATGCTATTAGAGCCTCTTTGAGTGAGACCGTTGACCTTTTTTGGGGCAGTGGTGTGGGCTGGGCAATTGACACAGAATCAGCGGATTCACATGAAGCAGCAGGCAAGTCTTCAGGTGGTTCTCTGGTGTATGAATTTAAAATACCCTATAGTAGTGGCACGGCGGGAGAGGATGTAGATATCCCTGATTACGGATTCCTTGGTATGTTTATTCGTTATGTGGATAAGAGTCTGGACCCGGATAAACAAGATTTTTTTTGGGAATATACCACAAACACAGATAATATAAAGATGGACCCAAATGACCCAAGACATTTAAGTGCAGGTTGGGCTAATATTCAGATGGGGGTTAGCTATGATGCTATCTCCGAACTCAATAGGGATGTCTGCCTCAGTGATTATGTGGAAGTTGATGTACCGGTGGTACTGGATACCCAATTTTTTGTGGATATCGATATTGATAGCATTCATGATGCTTCTGACAACTGTCCCAATGTCTATAATCCGGGACAAGATGATACCGATGGAGACGGAGTGGGGAACGCTTGTGATAATTGTCCGGGGAGTGCAAATGCGGACCAGGCAGATAGCGATGGAGATGGTGTTGGGGATATTTGTGTGTATGCTGATACCGTTGATAATGATTCTGTTCCTGATGTCTCGGACAATTGCCCTAATACGTATAATCCTGAGCAAGAAGACAAGGATGGTGATGGAATTGGCGATGAATGTGATAATTGTAGTGGCACGGCTAATGAAAACCAGTCTGATCAGGATGGAGATGGCAGGGGAGATGCTTGCGATAATTGCCCGGGGATGGACAACCCTGGCCAGGAAGACCAAAATAGTGATGGAGTGGGGGATGTCTGCCAGTTGTATCCCGATGTTCCATATCAGATAGTGAATACCTGGATTATTGATGGTGATGAGAACGGGCAAGCTGATTCGATATTTATAATTTTTGAGGGACCGGTTGCTCAGTTGCCTGTCTCCATTACTAACATTCAATGGCCGGATGGAGAGAGTGAAGGGCGAAGTGCGACTTCTGGCGATAAGGGTATAATCAGTTACCTGCCAGGCTCTGATAATCGCATACTGATAATTGATTTTTCGGACGATGAATTTCCCTTTGGGGCCACAGGCACAGATTCTGATAATCTACCGCGTCTTCAATTACCATTTGATGAATGGTATGGCGGTGCTAACCCGGTAATCAAAGACAGTATTGGTGTCATGATTAGAGAAATTACCAAACTGCCTCCACGGCCCTATTTGGTGGAAGATGCTGATGGGAATCTCAACCAGGAAGAGTTTCCAGCAGAGATTCTGATAACATTTTCCGAACCCATTGTTGCGACGACCTCGGAGTCTGGTGCCTGGGATTCTTTACTCTTGTTTATTACCGGAGGTGAGGAAACCGGGTCCTCAAAGGCATTACAAATCATTGGTGAACCGGTGTTGGTAACAGATGATGGGTTAACCTGGCGTATTACTTTGAGTGAAAATCCGGATGGAGAGTTACCAGGGATTGGCGATTATATGTATATAAACCCCAATGCTCCCTTTACCGATAAAGCGGGTAATACTCCTATAGATATTGGTACAGAAACCCTGGGTAGTGAAGCAAGCTCTTCTTTGGTTCAGCATTATATCCTGAACCCCGTTATGGGTGAAGAAGATAATGAAAAAAAAATAGGTTCAACCGTTTATGGTGGTATACCAGTGCTCAATGAGGACGGTGATACACTCAGAATAATTGAAAAACTGGATGTGCAAAAATATGACTGGATTCCGCCTGTAGGAATGAACTCAAAAGGTGAAATTGATGCAAGTTCTCAAATTGATTGTAATACAGGTGAAAATCAGGATATTAAAGACTTTCCTCAGAACTGCCTTTCTGCTATCATGTTTTTATCGGGTGGGCCATATATAGCCAGAGTTTCGATACTGGATCATCTTGGTAAGTTTATTCACTCATCGGAACAGAAATTTGGATATTGCGGTGAATTAAACAATCCAGCTAGAATGACTGGTTCCGGTCTGTATAAAAGCTATATCATCTGGAACCAAAGAGACATGGATGAGAACCTTGTGGGCAGTGGAGTGTATATTATCCGGATTCATATTCGGCCAGAAGGTAAAAAAGAGCACTTAATTATAAAAAGACAGGGAATTGCCCGCAGTACAGACCCTGGTCCATCTTGTGCGGATTGAGTAATAATTATCTTATTAAAAGCAGCTTTAACGCCCTGGCAAATTATTTCTTATTTTCCCTGTTATGCAGGGAAAATATTTTGTTTTTAACCTACTCTTATTTCTTTCTACTGGCTTTTCACAATTCAGCCTGTATGTGAGTTCGGATTTAGGTGTGCAGTCCGGGCTTTCGGGGCAGAATAGTAATACGGAAGTGAATACGGACTATTTTTTAGCTCCTGTTTTGGAGCCTTCATACCGATTTGCCATTCTGGGCGAATCAAAAGTGTATGCAAGCTTTATGACAGATATTTTCTTAGAAAATGCAATGGATCTCTTTGTTGACGGTGGGGTCCGATCTAAGCAAAAAAAGAAAAAAGGAGAATGGAATGAAAAAATATCTGTTGGGTATACTAATCAATTTGGTGTAGAGGATATAGATGAACCCCTTGATTATTTTTCCTATTCCGGGAGTGCTGGTTATAAATGGCTTTTTAAACATTCACCCGCATTAAAATATCAAGCAACATTAATCACTGATAATCTTTCAGGTCGAAGAGATATCCGACAGGAATTAGAGCTATCTCTCAGCTTTAAAACAAGTTCAATTGTATATCCAACGGTTTCAATGCCCCTGGTATGGAATGTCTCATCAGAGGAATCATTTAGTTTCTATTCCCCTTGTTTTGCGCTTTCTTTAACAACACTCATTGGGGAACAAGTAATGGTGCTTGGGAAAATCAAATATTCAAAACGGTATTATCAGTTTTCCTTTGTACACCCAACCGAGGAATCTGCAGCCAAAATGAGTGCTAATGACATATCAGAAGCTGCGAAAAACAAAGAAAAAAAGGATAATAGAGAAGTGACATCTACCTCTGGAAACCAACAAAATGATCCTTCTTCGAATATTTTTTACTTCAATATTTCCTGTTATTATGAAATCAATAAAAGCTTTGATCTCGGTATAGATTACCTCTTTTATCGAAATTCGGCCAATTTTGAGACGAATGAAGATATTTCCCAGAAGA
>JADFYW010000263.1 GCA_015232855.1 Fibrobacteria bacterium | reverse complement strand
TTAGAGTATATTATTATCAGTATATTTGCATTCTCGCAAGACAATTTTTAAAATTGCGGCAGGATCTGCGGCAAAAGGTCTTTGTGAGTTGGATTTTGCAGATAATCTTTAAAAGGGAAAGAAAATGATAAAAAAAAGTAGATTTTTTAATTTTTTTACCGTTCTTGCGGTAATGGTTATGTTCGGGACTGCCTCCTATGGTCAGTTAGCAGCTTCAATTTTTACATGGGACGGTTTTGATGGCTCAATAAGTACTCTGCCGCCAACAGTTTCAGCACTTGGTTTTGATACCAACAGGACAGATTTATTCATCCCCTATGAGGTTAATGTACCCCAATACCGAAATTATTCAGGTATGAACCGGTACGTTTATGTGCCTGCAGGCCAAAAAATAACTCCGGATGATTCGCTATTTTATACGTTCCCAAAAGGTACGGTTCTTTTCCGTCTTGTTTATTTTGATGGTATTTATAAAGACCCCAGCAGCCGCAGGATGATTGAACTACAGATTCAGGTACGTGCTACTGATAGTACTTGGGGCCGTCTTGTGTATGTCTATAATGATGAAGGCACAGACGCAAAAATTTTAACCGATGACCCCATGGACTACTACGACACGTATTACAATCTTGACCTCAATGGCACAGACCTCGGTTATACCACCGAAGGCGCTGCTACTCCCACTCCCGCTCCCAGCATAAGTATAAATTATCTGCGCCAAATTTATGACTGTGGTAGCTGTCACTGGAATAACTCTGCAAATGGTTTTATCACCCAGCAACTAAATGTGGGCACACAGCTCGCCGATCTGGTGGACAAACAGGTGCTTGCTTCTGCTCCTGATATTGCCGCTATGGATGCTGCCGGTAAGATCACCAAATGGCATACCCTTGATGACGCGACCGCCACAGTGGCCCAAAAGGCCCATTCTTATCTTGCAGCCAACTGTAGCCATTGCCACTCCGGTATGCCTGAACGCCTGATGTCAGGAATAAAAAATTCCTACCGATATTTTACTAAAGAAACGACCCCAAGTTTTGTGAATTCAGTATTGATGCCAGGTAATCCCGACAGTTCCGAAATCCTTCTAAAAATGAGGGGGAAAATCATGCCCTATGCAGAGGTTGACGTTGTCGATATCACAGCTGTTAAAGCTATTTGGGACTGGGCCAACGAACTTGGAGCTACTAACACCCCTTATCCTTATCCTTTGATTGACGTGGTTAAAACAGAAACGCCTGCCGCCCATAAACTTCAACAACGCATTCAATTGAGTAACCACACTCTTAGTATTGAGCATATAGAAAACTACTCTATCGAGAGTGTAAAATTATTTTCATTGCTTGGACGCGAAATTGAATTACAGAAGGTTACTCATGGGAAATACATAGTGAAAAAGAAACTTTATCCCGGTTTATATTTTGTGAAGATTAACGGAAATACACTCCGTACCCGCTATTTTTCATTCTGATAATTCCAGGTAATAAAAAAAAAGCCATCCAAATTGGATGGCTTTTTTTATGGAAAAATCTTAGTTTCTATTGAGTTTTCCAATAATCGCGACCCCAACTGTATCTCCCCATACATTAACCACAGTTCTAAATCTATCCATTAACCAGTCTACAGAGAGAAGAAGGCCGATTCCTTCTATAGGAGCACCAACTGATTTGAGCACTACCACCATGGTAACCAGGCCTGCCTGGGGTATGGCTGCAGCACCAACTCCGGCTAGTATAGCAGTAACAAAAATAGTAACATAAGCACTGAGCCCCAGAGTTATGCCATATGCCTGACAAATAAAGACTACAGCAACACCTTCATATAACGCCGTACCATCCATGTTAACCGTTGCTCCGAGGGGTAATACAAAATCAGCAGTTTCTTTTTTTGCTCCTGTATTTTCGACAACATTCTTCCTTGTCAGGGGAAGAGTTGCAGCTGATGAAGCGGTAGTAAATGCCATTAAAAGCGCTTCTTTTACCTTATTCATATAGGAGAAAGGATTTCTTCTTGTAATCAAAAATAATAACAGAGGCAAAACAAACAGAGCATGTACCCCAAGAGACCCTAATAGCACCGAAATGTATTTGCCAATTCCCAGTAGAATAGAAACAAAATCACCACCAGCTGAAGCTATCTTCTCACCCACAATGGCAAATATGCCTATAGGTGTAAACAGTATCACCCAGTTAACAACGAGCATCACAGCTTGTTCCAATTGCTCAAACAGTTCCGGCAGCACACCCTTACCTTTACTCACAATCATGAATGCACTGCCAAAAATAATAGACACAATAATAAGAGGAAGCACCTTGAATTCTGCAGCTGCCTGAAAGATGTTGCCGGGTATAAGACTCAGGAGCATATCGAAAATAGTGATTTTTTCTGTGTCCTGAATAGAATCAGGAATACTGCCAAGAGTTGCCTCCACTCCGCTTCCAGGTTCAAACACAATTGCAATAACAATACCCAGTCCCACAGACAAACAAGTGGTCGCCACGTAATAAAGAAACGTCCTCAACCCAAGCCTGCCAAATACCGAAAGATTGCCTATTCTGAGAATTGAATTAATGACGGCAATAATAATAAGTGGCAATACCACCATCTTTAAGGCATTGAGAAATAAAGTACCAATGACAGCAGCGCCTTCGGCCAGGCCAGGTGTATAAACCCCAGACACTACACCCAGCACAAAACCAATTGCCATACCAATCACAAGGAAATTGTTAGGCAGTTTCATAAGAATGTTACCTTAGTAATGCTTTCACTTCCTGGGCCTTTTCTTTATCCCCTTTGTTCCACCATGCGGCAGATACATTTTCTATTCCAGATCTGGCACGTGGGGCTCCCATCTTGTGGGCAGCAAAAAATTCGTCCAGAGCATTACTTAGCCTGTCTTGTTTAAAAAACAAAAGACCACGCTCAAGATGAATATCTGGGTCTTTGATACCAGCCTCCAGAGCGTTTTCAAGGGTTAATAGTGCTAAAAAATCACTGTCCGTCTCCTGATAAATACGGGAAATTCGAAAATACATATCCGCGCGTTTTGGGGCCAGGACCAGTCCTTCTTCATAACTCCTGATAGCCCTGCGTGTATCACCTGAGCGCTCAAAAAGGTATCCCAGATAAAAATATACATCCGCTTTAATATCCGGAGACAGTAAAATAGCATCTTTTAATACTTCCTGGGCACTTTCATAATCTCTGATTTTGGCGTGGGTTTCGGCCAATGCATAATAAATATCTATTTGATCGGGGTCGAGTTTTAAAGCCGCATCAAAAGCACGCATTGCCTCAGTCACATCCCCGGCTTTAAGTGCCCCCTCCCCCAGCCACTTCCAGGCATAGTCATTATCACTTTCTAATTCCAGCACTCGCCGGTAACACATGATTGCCAGCCCCACTTCATTCAATGTCATGTATATATCACCCAGAATAAGCCAGGGTCTTGAAAATTGCGGCGCTTCTTCTATGCTCCGGCGGTATGCCATAATTGATAAATGATATTTATTTTGTTGGGCATAGCAGTTACCCATGTTAAACCAGGCAAAGGGCATGTTTTGCTTATGTTTTATCGCCAACTCATACTGGGTAATAGCCTCATGGTATTTACTTTTTTCGTAATTACTATTGCCCAGAAGCACATAATCTTTTACTTCTGGAGCCGGCCCAGTCCAGGAATATATGGGTATCAGTAACAATACTATAGAGATTCGTGTTAGATTGTTCATTCGTAATTTTTATTTTCTTATGCTCAATGAATATCAAAAACTATTTTTTGTTTTATCTGTTGGCGGACCGGTACGTTTTTAATCGTGGCCGGTTTAAAGCGTATTGATTTTAAATATTTCCGTACTTCTTTACCAAAACCATAACCCGGTGGTGCTTCTTTGAGTATCTCTATCTCCACGGCATAGCCCGATTCATTCACTACCCACAAGCCAATTACCTCACCCGATACATTTTCTCTCCGGGCGCGAAGCGGAGTAGATGGTTCCTTACCTTCGTCAATTACCCGCGCATCAGTATCCGTTTCCCCCGTCTTGTACGTAATCACTCCTATAACTCCAGCTTCTACAGCCACTCCTTCTCCACCTGATACCACACTTAAATCAAGCTGCACCGTACGGGAAACCGGCGAAGAGGGTTTGGCCCTGCGCAAAACGGATTTTATCGCCTTGTATTCTTTTTTATTGTAACCACTTCTTTTACCCGGGAGACGGGGGTTGATGTTAGTAAGCCAAAGGCAGCCAGTGCTCAG
>JADFYW010000262.1 GCA_015232855.1 Fibrobacteria bacterium | reverse complement strand
CACCGTTTACCATTTGTCCTTTAAAACGAGTACCAAAATATTGATACTTATTCGGATAGGTGAAATAGAAGTCTTCTTTGGCTATCGCATAACCAACACCCTGGCCAGTGGAAGGAAGCCCGAATATGGCCGGAGATTCAATAAAAAACACATGACGTTCATCACAGGATATATCTTGTCCTATTTTAACCCGGGGGTTTGGAGTTTTCTCTTCCTGACAAAAAACTTCCACAGGCCTTTTTACCAACACCGATCCATGATCACTCGTAAAGACAACTGAACGATCTGCTAATGCGAAACGCTGGAGAATTTTGAGAAGATTTGATGACTTGAACCAGATTTTAGTTATTTCTCTGAGTCCTTGTTCATCCGGGGCCATCTCCATAATTAAGGTACTTTCTTCCCTCAATCGCATCAGCATTTCCGGAAAATCCACAACGAGTACAACCAGCTTTTCATCGTCATAGGTCTCTATATCGCTCAGGAACCTATCAGAATCTGATTTAGCCCTTATATATTTTATAACAGGATTATCAATATCCCGTATTCCATGTTTAAACAAATTAAGCTTTAACAATTCCTGCTCATAAACTTCAGGGTCTTCACCCTTGTTCATATGTTCCCATAACTGAGGATGATCCTGAGATATCCTGAGCGCAGTCTCACCTGCCAGTAAAGCACTCCTGCAATACAAACGATTGGTTGGTAACAGAGCACAGGCATTTTTTTCTACTAAATTAAAAAATGGCTCAAGAGCAGGCTTCATAGTCAACCATTGATCCATCCTAAGCCCCGTCATAACAACCAAACAGGTTTTCTTATTCTCTTGAAGGAGCGGGAAAAGGTGGTTAGACAAACTTTGGGTAATTAAAAAGTTATTTGGTTCTCTCCCACTATGCCAGCTTATATAATTTTCTTCGATGTATTTTATAAATTTATGAGAAGCCTCTGCTTTATGGTTATTATGAGTTTCAAGTAACCCCTGATCTTTGAGGGTCTGAAGATTAATATCCCACTTGCACAACACCTGATAACGATCATGCCAATCGGGTATGGACTGGCGCGTCATAAACTTTGCTTTGTATTCTGCATACTCAGTAACATAAGATGAAGTGATAACCGTTTTCTTAATCGTGTTAACATGCAAGATACGCTTACATACTGAAAGTATTTGTGAAGGATTAACCGGCTTCGTCAGGTAACTATTTATATTATGCCCGAAAGCCTCCTCCATGAGCTGTTCTTCCTCGGATTTTGTGACCATCACAACAGGTATATTCGGCTCAAAAACTTTAAGTTCTTCCAAAGTTGTTAAACCGTCTTTCCCTGGCATTTGTTCATCAAGGAATATAAGATCAAAGTGATTTTCTTTTATGAGTTCAATAGCATCATCACCATTAGTGGCCTTAGTCACATCATAGTTATGTTCTTCCAGGAACATTATATGAGCCCTGAGAAATTCTATCTCATCATCAACCCATAATATTTGCTTCTTTCCACCAGTCATATTTACTCTTCTTTGACCCGTTCTGGTTGAACAGGAAGTTTTATCCTTATTTTGGTACCCTTGCCGGGTTCGCTCCAGACTATCCCAATCCTACCACTATGATAGATAGTAACAATCCGTCGCGCTAAGCTCAAGCCCAATCCCCAACCTCTTTTTTTAGTACTGTACCCTGTTTGGAAAATTTTTTTCCATTTTTCCTTCTCAACACCTTTTCCATTGTCCTCAACGTGCATATAAACAGTATTTTCTGCTTTTTTAAAATTTGTGTCTATTTTAATAAGTCCATGCTTATGAGGGATAGAATCCAATGCATTTTTTATAAGATTTTCAAGTACCCAACCCAATAGTTCCTTGTTTATCCAAATATCTGGCAATTTCTGAAGATCAGTCTTAAGTTCAATTTTTTTGCCATATTGAGGTAAGCGGTTTGAAAAATAATCGGCTGTACTTTTAACTAAGGTATTCAAAGACTGTTTATCAAGCTTAGGAAGCGAACCTATGTGAGAAAATCTTATCGAAACCTGAGTTAATCTTGAAATATCGCCATCCATTTCATTCAAAATTTCCATAGGTTTTTCATGATCAGGAAATTTCATAATCCGGGATTTCAAGAGTTCCATCCAACCCATCAAGGAAGAAAGAGGTGTCCCCATTTGATGGGCGGTTTCTTTTGCCAGGGCTACCCAGAGAATATGACGTTCACCGGAACGCAATACCTGATACCCATAATACCCAAAAAGCAGAAATAAAAGCAAAAATGCGAACTCTAAGAACGGCATCCATGCAAGAACGTTGATAATACTAATATCCCCATAATGAAAATACCCAAAAATTACGCCCTTATTGGTTAATTGAAGCGGCTTATTTTTCTTATCCAGGCGTACTATCAATTGTTTGAACCAGTCCTGATTCCTTTTGGTGAGATGGTGATAACCGATAGTTTCAGGAATTCGATTTTTTTCGAACTTAATAACACCGCGATAAATATTTTTCCAATTTACCGGTTGATTTAACTTATCTGTAATGATAATGGGAAATTTTGTCTTTCTCAAAATTTCAGCGAACACCCAATTAAGTTCACTGGTATGCAATTGCTCTGAAATCGCTATAGAATAAAGACGCGCTTCTTTATCAGTTACTTCACGATATTGCTTTTGAAGAACATGGATAAACACCCAGTTGATTATGAAAAATACAGCAAAAATTACAAGCGTCATTACAAAAATGCTGCTTTGCTGGCTGGAAGCCCCGGCTCCGAATAACCTGTTCTTTAGATTTTGCCAACTGATAGTACTTACCTCTGTTTGAAGTTAATTAATAAGAGAGTTTAAGTAAGCTAATATCAGTAACAAGTTAAGAAGTTTCCCACATCTGTGTCTTCAAGCCCGCATTGTAATTTTTCGGCTATTCAGGTAATATTTCAGTTCTGCCACCCATATAGGGTTGCAAGACCTCAGGAATCTTCAATCCACCACCCTCTAGCTGATAGCTCTCAAGAATTGCTACCAAAACACGGGGAGTGGCCAGCCCGGAGCCATTAAGCGTATGAACAAAAACCGGCTTATTATTGCTTTTTACCCGAATATTTGCCCTTCTGGCCTGGAAATCTTCAAAATTTGAAACCGAAGAAACTTCAAGCCAGGAACTACAAGAGGGAGAATATGCCTCAAGATCATAACACTTAGCAGCGGCAAAGCTTAAATCACCAGTACAAAGTTCAAGCACCCGGTAATGGAGACCCAACCCCTGGAGGAGGGCTTCGGCATAACCAACAAGAGTTTCAAGTACATCATAACTTGTTGCAGGATCAACAAATTTTACCATCTCTACTTTATTGAATTGATGCAGTCTTTGAAATCCCCTGGTATCCTTACCCCATGAACCTGCTTCCCGTCTAAAACAAGGAGTATACGCCACATAAGAAACGGGTAACTGGTTTGGTACCAGTACTTCACCAGCCAGTAAATTGGTTACAGGAACTTCTGCTGTGGGGATAAGAAACAGATCATCCTCATCTGTCCTATACATATCAGCTTCCATTTTAGGTAATTGCCCTGTACCAGTCATCGTTTTCCGGTTAACCAGTAATGGGGGCATAATTTCGGTGAACCCATTTTTCTGTATATGGGTATCAAGAAAATAGGATATGAGAGCTCGTTCTAACTGAGCACCCAGCCCGGTAAACACAGGAAATCCTCTACCCGAAATCTTCGCCCCAGCTTTAAAATCAAACAGCCCCAGTCGCTCACCTATCTCAAGATGATCAAGAGGTTTAAAAGAAAATTCAGGAACACTTCCCCATTGTCTTCTTTCAATATTATCGTGTTCTGACTTACCGACAGGAGTAGATGCATGGGGAAGATTGGGAATAGAAAGGGAAATTGATTTTATCTCGGCCTCTGTATTATTCAATTCTGACTGAATTTCCTTAATGTTTTCGCCTATCTCCCTGGTAGCCAAAATATCAGCGGAAACATCTTCGCCTACCTTCTTCTTTTTGGAAATGTCTGCCGATTTCTGATTTCTGGCAGCCTTTAATTGCTCCACTTCCTGGATGAGTTTACGGCGACTGGTATCAAGATTAAGAAGTTTATCTAAATCAACAGAAACATTTTTATTTACAAGACCTGTTTTGACCTTATCCAAATCTTCACGAATAATCCTGGGATCGAGCATAGTACGTACCTTTTTTACCTTTAAATCTAAACCATTATGTTAATTTTATACGTTAAATAACATAATTTTCACCGACTTAG
>JADFYW010000261.1 GCA_015232855.1 Fibrobacteria bacterium | reverse complement strand
GCCAAAATGACCGGATATCATCCCGATACCTGCCATTCCACTCAGCCCAGCGTTCTCCGGGAAAAGATCCCACCTGGTACAGACCTGCCGCATCCCAGGCCTCAGCAATAATCTTGGTATCTCGTAATATTGGATTTTCCGATATCCGCTCTAACAATGGTGGATTTTCCAGAACACCACCCTTGCTGTCTCGTCCCAAAATAGAGGCTAAATCAAATCGGAATCCATCCACATGCATCTCAAGCACCCAATAGATAAGACAGTCAATAATAAAATTTTGAACAATGGGATGATTACAGTTCATGGTATTACCACAACCAGAAAAGTTTTTGTAATAGCGCAGGTCTTCCAGCATATAATAAATTTGGTTATCTATCCCCCGGAAACATATTGTAGGGCCTAGTTCATTGCCTTCAGCGGTATGGTTAAATACTACGTCCAGTATCACTTCGATGTTAACACGGTGCAGGGCTTTTACCATTTGTTTGAATTCCCTCACCTGTTGTCCCAGACTCCCTGCCGAAGAATACCTGCCACGGGGAGCAAAAAAATTAATGGTGCTGTATCCCCAATAATTGGTGAGCCGGGCATTGTTCACGGGGTTAAGCCGATCAAGTTCAAACTCGTCAAACTCATGTATAGGCATAAGTTCCACAGCAGTAATTCCCAGGTCTTGCAGGTAATTTACTTTTTCGGTGATCCCTTTGAAGGTACCACCATGCTTAACCTTTGATGATGAATGACAGGTGAACCCTTTTACATGCATTTCATAAATAATGGTATCCGCCATGGGAATACGGGGATGTTTATCATTGCCCCAGTCAAATTCATCGAGTATTACGATGCTCTTAGGCGCCCCTCCCGCACTGTCTATCTTACTAAATGAAAGGTCTTTTTTAGGTGATGCGGGGTCATACCCCATAGCATTTGAAAGAGTCCAGTCAAAGTTTCCGGTTACCGCTCTTGCATAGGGGTCCACCAGTAGTTTTTCTTTATTATAACGTTTTCCTTCTTCGGGGAGATAAGGACCATCAATGCGGTAGCCGTATAAGGTACCCGACTTCACTCCCTTTAACGCTATGTGCCAGACATCTCCGGTACGGTTTATATCCGGGTCGAGCTGGATTTCCCAAATCGGATCTGCATCCCAGGCTTTTTGGAATATCTGAAGACAAACGGCAGTTGCATGTCTGCTGAAAATTGAAAACTGAGTATATTTACTGTAACAAGTGGACCCAAGGGGTAACGGGCTTCCGGGAAAGTGTTTCATGTTTTTTTTGCCCTGAACATTATTTTTTCGTTGCGTTAATATAAAAAGTATTCTGTTGTAAGTAAATCTGTCTTCAGTTTAAATAGGCCTTTGACGAATAGGCAAACGATTTGGTGATATATTAACCTGATGTCCTCTTTGACTGCAATCTAAACATTGCTACCCTTCTACCCATCATTTTTTTTAAATAATTTTCTATTATAACTTTTATACTTTCCTTTTAAGATGAAATTTCAGTATACTTAAAGTGATGATGAATAGAAAAAGCGGTATCTTACTCCATATTTCTTCCCTGCCATCCCGGTTTGGTATTGGCGATCTTGGTCCTGAAGCCTATGCCTTTGCTGATTTTCTCCATAGTGCGGGTCAGAAATACTGGCAGGTACTCCCCCTAAACCCAACCGACTGTATGTCCGGTAATTCCCCCTATAGTAGTATTTCTGCTTTTGCAGGTAACTCACTTTTTATCAGCCCTGAACTTATGGTTAAAAACGGTTATTTGGACAAGGAAAAGCTGCAGACAAAACCGCTATTCAAACAAGGTTCTATCAATTACGACCGTGTAAAAGCATACAAAGATGTATTACTAAAAGAGGCCTACCAGCAATTTAAACTAGGTGGTAAATCATCAGTGTTTGAGAACTTTTGCGTCGAAAATAGTTCCTGGCTCGATAATTATGCCCTTTTTTCAGCTATTAAAAATTACATGAAATATACCGCCTGGAGCGAATGGCCCGAAGATATAAAGAACCGGGATGAGACAGCTCTCAGCACCATCAAAGAGAACCTGACTAAAGACATCCTCTTTGAAAAATTTATTCAGTTTCTTTTTTATGAACAATGGAAAAACTTAAAAGAATATTGCAACAGCCTGGACATAGAAATTATCGGTGATATGCCCATTTATGTGAACCATGATTCAGCAGATGTCTGGTGTAATCCCCATATCTTTAAGCTGAACGAAGACAAACGTCCGGCTTATGTCGCGGGTGTGCCCCCCGACCTTTTCAGTACCACAGGGCAACGTTGGGGTAATCCGGTTTATAACTGGGACACTCTTAAATCAACGGGATACGCCTGGTGGCGAGAACGGATAGCACATGATTTAAATAATTTTGACAGTGTACGCATTGACCATTTCAGAGGCTTGCTGGCCTACTGGGAAATACCTGCGGGTAACAAAACAGCACAACACGGCCAATGGGTAAATGTTGATTTTGAGAGCTTTTTTAATGCCCTGCAATCAGAAGAAAACCCTTTACCCATTATTGCTGAAGATCTGGGAATTATCACAGACGATGTTAAAGAAGCTATGGCCAGGCATCTCCTTCCGGGCATGAAAGTTCTCCTATTCGCTTTTGATGAAGAAGACCCTAAAAACCCCTATCTCCCACACAATTATCCAGAAAATTGTGTCGTTTACACCGGTACCCACGACAACAATACCACCAGGGGCTGGTTTGAAAACGAAGCATCCAAAGAGGCAAAACTTCGCGTGAATACTTACCTGAAACAAGACTGTAACGAAGCAAATGTTCATATCAGGCTAACCAAACTGGCAATGGGTTCAAAAGCCCAGCTTGCCATTATTCCCATTCAGGATATTATTGGACTTGATAGTTCAGCCAGAATGAATATTCCCGGTCAGGCAAAAGGCAATTGGGAGTGGCGTCTTAAAAAAGAAGCTATCACCTATGAAGCGGCGGAATGGCTTAAAGAATTATCAAACGAAACGAATAGAAACAAATAACGGTTTGTGATTACTCTCTTAAAAACTGAGCAGACATCTCCGGAGAAGTAGGGTTGATATAAAATCCTGTACCCCATTCAAAACCCGCCACATGGGTTAGCCTTGGAATAATTTCAAGGTGCCAGTGAAAATCTTTTTCCACCGCATTCCCATAACCCTCTTCACGATAACGTACCGGAGCCGTATGGAGCATATAATTGTATTGGGGCTTTTTTAATGCTTTAGATAACTTTCCCAATACATATTGACAAAGCTCACCCAATTCAGCAAGCTGAGCATCTGTTGACTGATAATAGTGGGCAGAGTGATATTTGGGTAATACCCACATTTCAAAAGGAAAACGAGACGCATAGGGGCAAATAGCTACAAAATTCTCAGTTTGCCAGACAACCCGTTCTTTAGCTTCAAGCTCCCGGGACACAATATCACAAAACACACAGCTATGTTCCTTATAGAAATAATCCCGGGCTCCGTTCATTTCTTCCTGTATGCGTTTTGGTATCATGGGTGTGGCAACAAGTTGGGAGTGGGAATGGCTTAGGGAAGCCCCCGCTTTTTGCCCAACATTTTTGAAGATTAATACGTACCGAAGACGGGGATCTTCTTGATTAAATAACATTCGCTCCCGATATGCTTTAAAAATGAGACCGACATGCTCTACCGGTAAATCATCAATTTCCATAGCATGTTCAGGAGTTTCAATAAAAATTTCATGTGCACCGATACCATTCATAGACTGGTAGAGTCCGGTCTCGTTTTTATCAGCGTCGCCAGTGTTGACCAAAGCTGGGAACTTATTTTCCACCACACGTACCTGCCATCCTTCGGTATTAGGGTCGGTACCCGGGTCTCTATAAGCAAACACCTCTGGAGGCGTTTTGGATTCAAATCCACCACAAAAAGGACAACCCGCTTTTTTAACTTCTTCAGGCTGGGAAATAAAATCATATGGGCGTTTACCCCGTTCCGAAGAAATAATAACCCAACGTCCAATCACCGGGTCACGTCGAAATTCTGGCATAAAAGAGTCCTGATTAAGCGTTCATATCTGGAAAAAAATGCCTCGATTACAGTGGCATATTTTGGGGGACTACACATACCCCGCCGGGAGTCAAAGAGAAAAGTTTTTTATCCTCTTTTTTATTGCAACCAATCTGCATACCCTGTGGCACCTTTACCCTTTTATCAATTACGGTTTTATTTACAACAGCACCAGGGCCAATTTTTACATCGTCCATGATAATACTGTCTTTAATAACCGCTCCGCGAAGAACCGTTAC
>JADFYW010000260.1 GCA_015232855.1 Fibrobacteria bacterium | reverse complement strand
CTGAGGAGATAATCGAAGACAACTCATATGGAAAATCCATAGAGGTGATATTTACCTGATTAGGGTTATAACCTTAAAAGTACGAAGAAAAATGGGCAATGCTATAAATACAAAGCAATTGCAGCTTTCATACAACAAACACTATTTACAAACCCCTTGTGTAAACGCGACAAATCAGAGCTAAATTATTAATGCGCACAATTCTCTTCCGGGTCACCACCTGCACGCACAACTCCCTGGCGATAGACTGCGGTATGAGAACCAGCTGAAGTCGTAAATTTTACCTTCCAGAGATACACACCTGTACCCACATAATTACCCTGGACATCTTTCTGATTCCACACCAACCAGCTTTGCAACCCTTTCGATTTCCGACGTTCAGGATTCTCAAGTTCACCACATCGACCAAAATACTGAACAGACTGATGAATAAATTTTCCCATGTGATCAAATATCGCGATTTCCGCTGCATAAGTATCCGTTGAAAAAATCTGAACTGCTGACAGGCAATTCTCCGGATATTCTTCCTGCCCCGAACTCTCAGCAGCACCACTAACACATTCCCCATCCGGAGAATTAACCGTGCCATCATCATTTAATCCATGTGGCTTCATCCACATCCGGGAATAACCATACTCCCCTGATTCATTTTGTACCATAACCACATCACGACCTGGTGCAACTTGCCCGCTTTCATCTATATACAAATTTGCACTGAGCGATCTTGGATCCCCAACCGAAGTCCCAATAACCGGTACAAAAATATTTGAATTATTAATCGGATTAAGATTATCAGCACCCACAACAACACGTTCAAGCGACTCAGGCCCATTCTCGCCAGGTGAAGCATCAACATAAGGAGCCAGGGGATTCAAAAACAGTTCATCATCAATTAATGGTTTCATGGTATTAACACTGTTATCAACAATAAAAGTCCATACAAGACTATCAGGGCCTTGAACCTTTGGCTGGATACCGGCTTGAGAAATTAACGGATACGCATCAGCTTTATTCATACCAGGTGGCATAAATAAAAACAACGAATCCCAGGGGACACCAGCGCCAGTGCGCGGACGAATCTTCTCAGACAAAGTAATCTGCAAAGTATCGGGCTGCTTCTGAAGATAGCCATCAACATCTTTATAATAAGTATTGTCAGAAGGATATTTGATAACTTCCATCACCACAGCACCGATACCATCCTCAATCAAAACATCCTGACCCTGAAACACCTTTCCATCAGGAAGGGTAAGCGCAGGAAAATTCACCACTTCCAGGCTCGTCCCCCCTTGGGGGAAAAGCTCAAGCCTCCCATCCAAAACACCCGGCAACACTATAGCTATTAGAGAATAATCACCATTTACATAATTAATATCACTTAACGTCGGCATCAGAGTATTCGTACTTGCCGTATAACCACTTACACCTTCACCAGGCCAGTCAATAGAAGTCACCTCATGAGGCAGTGCTGCCAGAGAACCTTTGAAACGTATATATATCGAATCCGCTTGCCCATCCCCATTACCATCTACAATCCATGCTCGCTCAGCAGGAACATAGGTAGAAAAAACAATCAGCGAACCTTTAGCATTACCTTTACTGGCTGTTACCGTCATTCGGTTGGTAAGTGAAGTCAGATTAAGCTTCCCTTCAAGAACATTGTTACGCATATTTGGAACAGCAGAAAACCCCACATTCACCACACCTTCAAACACACCACTTTTCTCAGCACTTTCATACACAAGTACATCAAGCGTATCACCGGTATTACTTGTAAGCTTAACAATCAGTGTATCGATAACATAAAGATCTGGTGATTTTTGGGTAAGCCGCACTTTAAATTGTCCAGCTTCAGACTCAGAAAAACTGGTAACAGGAACCCCTGACAGATTCAAAAACTCAATTTTGCTATTCGTTTGATCCATAATAGCCACCTGACCGGTAGCCCCTGTCCCATAAACAGGATCAATATAATGACTAACCACATTATCTATATCCTGGCAATGAAGAATATCGTCCAACAATACTCCACTTATTGCTTCTTTTTTTACAACAATACCACAATAAAGTGAAGATGTCGCTGACGTTTGCACAAGCAGTACCTTTTCGAGTTTATCACCGGATAAAGCACATTCTATCTTATCCAATACAATGGTATCAACCGCTGTATTTGAGAACACCTGCTCCTGCACACACACCTGCAACTGCTCAGTGGTTCTACCAGGCACACCACCAGTAACAGCATCAGTCATATTTACCTTCTCTTCACTATTAGCCCTGGCAGTTGTTAATACTGCTCTTGCAGTATCACCATCAAACCTCTCCGAAGTACCATTCAAATGCACAGCAACTTCCACCGTAATTTTGGCTTGAAAATAAAACTGAAGCTTTCCATCACCTGATACTACATCCCTACTATCATTCAATACCATTCCGGCAGCCCATACTCCAAGCTCTCCCTGTTTCTCCAGGAAAGAAAGAGAAACAGTTTCCCTATCTGTAATCGTAACACCCTGTGCATTGGTGCTTACTATGGTCAGCCGGGCGTTTTTAGCAGTAATAGATGCAACATAATCATCCGTGTACAAAACATACACCATTCCCTTGTCAGCATCCCACAAATTTCCAGTCATAAGTTCAGGCGGGGCAGACCAATTTTGATTCGTAAATACAACCTGGCCAGGCATTTGGTTCGGTACACCATAACCTATGATATCTGTTTTTTCCGATGGATTAATCGGATTAGAGTAACTCGCTTTGAGTTCATCACCTATGCGAATTTCAAAATTTCCATTTCCAATACTTACCGGTGGAGACTCCACCACCGGAATAGAAAAACCATATTTTCCCGGTACAATCTCTGTTAACAAATAGACCTCTTTATCCGCAGGACTCTGGTTATTTTCACCTTTTTTATTAGAAAGGGTGATCACGTAATCCTGAAGACGAGTAGGATCAAAAACCGCATCTTCAACAACAACATATAACATCGTTTCCGTTCCACTAAGAGCACCGGTAAGTTCGTTCCAGGAGGCATCTGCAAAATAGATTTTGGCAACCTGCGGTTCTGGTTTGACAAAAAACCCGGTTGAAGGATTATCCTGGGCGTTTATGGGATTTACCCAGCTTACCGTTACTTCATCATAAATTTCCGACTCCACCACAGCATTACCCGCCATAGCCACGGCCACGGCAAAACTGACCGTATCAGTAAATACCAATGCATTATTCTGTGTTTGTGGATTGGTAATAGTCACGGTTTCCTGGTCCATACCATTTTTGGAAACAATAGCAATGGAAACACTGGTTTGCGTTGCGTAGGGAGTAGACAGTTTTACAACAAAACTATTGTCCGCCTCTGTTAAATTACTGGTACCACCAAGTGGCTCCCCGGTAACTTTTGTAACTTGCAACGTAGAGTTATTGGCAATTTTTGTATACACCTCAGCAATAGTATCACTGTTCTGCCATCCCGACTTAACAACAAAAGCGTTTATGACCTCGTCTTCACTCACCGTAATCTTGGAGCCATCATATTTTCCGAATGAATCATTTCCTAACCGGTAATAGATGTCTGCATCCGGAACAATATTACTTAAACCCACAAGAAGCTGAAATGGAAACTGGGACCCCGCAGGATCAGCTACCGGTGAAGGTAACTTGGCTTTACAAATAGGGGCAGATTTATCAGCCACCAGTATAAGCTCTCCATCACCCAGAGTCGTACTCAGGGCACCATGATATAAATAGACTGTTTCATATACGATTCCTTCATAAGTATACAAAAGACTATTCCACGCCCATCCCACACCGTTTCTAGCATTTGCAGTCGCTTCAGGTTTAGTATTACGCCCTTGGTCAATTACTTTGACAACCGGATCAACAGTAGGCAACATAACACTACCTTCCGGGACACTATTTTGTGCTATTTTATAGGCATAATTTAAACCCTTTAAAACATTTGCATTTGTCACTCCACCGACCCTGCGGTCAATAAATTCATTTGCAGCATTGACTCGTAAAGTCAACTTAACACCCTGAACTGCAGGATCACTAGTCAAGCTCCCTGTTACTGTACTATAATTTCTGGCATTCCAGGTTGTTAATTTCGCATCAGTATAATATTCTCTGAACTGACCAAGCAATGGGCGCTGGGCAGCAACTGAATCAGGGTCGTCAAAACATAATTCATCAGACTGAGCCCAACCGGTACCAGCCATAAAAAACAGGGTCAGAATCAGAAAAAGTTGATTAGTAATAGTGTTGTTGGATGCAAACGATTTCATTTTCGACCCCTTTTTTT
>JADFYW010000025.1 GCA_015232855.1 Fibrobacteria bacterium | reverse complement strand
AACCTAAAAAAATTGTTGAAAAGCCAATTAAACGGGCCAGTTTGAAAAAGGAAATAAAAGTTCCTGAAAAACAGGCGGTAAAGCGAATCGCCAAAAGAAAAGTATATGGGGTTCGTCGCGTCTATTCAAAGGGTCTGGGCTCTGGTTTTGGGGGAGGGGATGCCGTAGTCGCTAAACTGGGTAATACACTTGACGTAGCGCCCGATACGATTAAGGCGACGAAAGATGACCTGAAAGGTGAACTTGTATCGGTTACGAAGGTCAGTAGTATGCCAAAAATTTTAAAATCGGTTAAGCCTGAATACACCAGTGAAATGAAAGACAATGGCGTTTCTGGTAAAGTTAAAGCCAGAGTGTTGGTGGATGTGGATGGAACGGCCAAAAAGATAATTATTGTAAAAGATCTGGGATATGGCACCCGTGATTCCAGTATTATAGCCATCAAGAAAATGAGATTTGATCCGGGCACGATGAATAAAAATCCTGTTGCTGTCTGGATTCCCCTAACATTCCGTTTTGAATTACAATCATAGGAAATAAAATGATTAAACAAAAACAAGAAACAAACAATTTTTCAATAAAAAACATACAAAATCCAAAACCCGAATTATGCAGGGACGATTCACGAATCGTCCCCCGGTGCAAAACAATTGGTTTGTTGTTTGTGTTGTTTTTTATCGCCACAGCCCCGTTAAGGGCTCAGGAAGATGTATCCGTTTCCATTGAAGAAGACACCGTTTATACCGACGAACAGGGTGATTCTGAAATTGTGGAAGAACTTCCCCCCATAGAAAAACTTCCGGAAGTAACAACATTTGTTAATGCTGAATATCCCGAAACCGCTTTAAAAGCGGGTTTAGAGGGCCCGGTTAATTTACAACTTATTATCTCTGATTCAGGCATGGTGGATTCCGTAACGGTTCTCAAAGGACTGAGTCCGGAAATGGATTCTGCGGCGGTAAAGGCTGTTCGTCAGTTTATTTTTAGTCCGGCGATTGCCGGTGGGCAGGCGATACCTGTGGCCATTGAATATCAATACCGGTTTTCACTTCAGGAAATAGTGAAAGATATCCAGGAATATGTGAATTTCAAAGGAGCTGTCCGGGAAAAAGGAACGCGCAATCCGGTTGGTGATGGTATGGTTGTGGTTACTTTTTTGGATACTACGATGGATAACAATATTAAAGTTCCTTTTTCAGCATACTTGAATAAAATTGGAGGCTTTGAAGGGCAGTATTTGGAAGAAAATAAACTCGTAACTGTGACAAATAGTAAGGGCCAGTTTGAGTTTAAGTCTTTACCGGCTTGCTCAATTTCTATTTCCTTTCCTATTTCCGGATATAACATGAAACAGTTTACTGAAGTTATCGAACCGGGTAAGCAGGTAGAAATGGAATACCGCCTGAGACGAGAAAGTTATGATGAATATGAAATAGTAGTCTATGGAAAAGCAGAGAAAAAAGAAGTAGCAAAAAAGACTTTGACCGTTTCTGAAATTAAAAAGATGCCAGGCTTTGGGGGAGACGCCATCAAAGTCGTACAGGCACTTCCCGGTGTTGCCCGGCCTTCATTTATATCAGGCGACATTATTATTAGGGGCAGTGGTAATGAAGACACACGTTTTTTTCTTGATGGTGTTGATGTTCCCCGGATATACCACTTTGGTGGTATACGCGCTGTCTATAGTTCAGAGCTTTTATCATCAATTGATATGTATCCGGGTGGTTTTAATTCGCGCTATGGTGGTGCTGTTGGAGGTATCGTTGAAATTAAGGGACGGTCAGCAAAAACAGATCGGTGGCATGGAAATGTTGATGTGAACCTCCTGGATGCTGGGCTAATGCTGGAGGGGCCTGTTGGTGAAAATCTGGCGCTCCAGGTAGCCGGGCGTTACTCCTATATTGGAGAGTTTGTCTGTGTAATGACAAAAGATGCGCCCATGACGGTTGTGCCCTATTATTGGGATGGCCTGGTGAGACTCGATTGGAATATTAATAAAACAGACAGAATGTTTCTTACCTATGCTTCTTCAAAAGATGACATGGAAATAATTACCAGCATGGCAAGAGGTGGAAGTGAAGAAAACACTGATGATACGGAACTGGCTTTTGAAAGTGAATTATATCAGATGATTATTTTCGGGTATGATAAGCAAATAGATAAAGAACTAAAAAATGAATTGCGTTTAAGTTATAAACATGAGAAAATGCACGGGAATATTTTTGGGTTTACCTGGTGGGATATGGCTGCAAATGGTATGTATGTTCGGGATGAGCTTACCTATGCTCCCAATTCATTTATGAAAGCAAGGGGGGGGCTGGACATGGAAGCATCCCGATTTGATTATGAAATGAACATTATGGGAGCTAAAGGTTATTTAGGACAAAAAGAGCAACAATATTTTTCGATTTTGGGTGGCTATGGTAATATTGAATTTTATCTGATGGAAAATTTAATGGTCATGCCAGGTATTCGCTGGGATTATTATGCGGATGTAGAAGAAGGGCATCCCAGTTACCGTTTAACGAGTCGTTGGGAGTATATAGATAATTTAACTTTGAAAGGAGCAGCCGGTACGTACAGCCAGGTTCCTAAACCCGTGGGTCAGGCTACAGATGAAATGTGGGGGAATCCTGACCTTCCTGCTACTAAAGCAAAACAGATTGTTGCAGGTCATGAATGGCAAATTAACGATTTGGTTTCCCTTGATGTACAGACTTATTATAATACTCAGACAGATGTACCTAATTATACAGATAGTACAAATCCTGAGACTGGTAGGCAGTATAACTTCCTGCCTGATATGGAAGCCCGCATGTATGGGATGGAAATTATGCTCCGGCACGACCAGGGTAAACGATTTTTTGGTTGGATAAGTTATAGTCTATCACGTAGTGAGCGCCGGGCTCCAAATGCGTTTTCAGAAGGTAATGCTAATGTTCAAGACTGGGATCCGGATAAATGGGTATTAAGTGAGTATGACCAGACTCATAATATCCAGGTGTTAGGAAGTTGGCGTCTCCCCTGGAATTTTGAAACTGGTTTCAGATTCCGGTATGTTACTGGAAACCCAATGACCCCCCTTCTTTCATTCACGGAAAATAAGTACAAGTTTGATTCAGATGAACAACAGTATGTTGCTCAACAGGGAAAAGCGTTTTCTGATCGAATGGGGCCGTTTATGCAGCTTGATGTACGGTTAGATAAAAAATTTGTGTTTAATAGCTGGATACTTACCAGTTATCTGGATTTCCAAAATGTTAACTATTTCTTTTATAACAGCCCCGAATTATACAGTTACAATTATGACGGTTCTAAGCGGGAACCCATCGGGTCTATCTTTTTGCCATCAGTTGGCATCAGTGCGGAGTTTTAATATGAATAAAATTAATACAGGTAAAAGATCTTATAGCGTCATCACCCGGCTTGACCGGTTGATCCATCCTGGTTACGAACCATGTGATGTTTATAATAGTCAATTTAAATTAAACAATAAAATTATACTATGTGAGATGGATTGCCCGGTCAAGCCGGGCAATGACACAAATGTTGAAATAAACAAGAATACCATTATTAATCAATAAAATAAAAAGGTTATTAAAATGATTATAAAATATACACTCATTACATTCTCCCTTCTCGGTCTTCTGGCTTGTGCCAATTTTCCGGAAAAGTTTGAAAATATAATAGAAGAAGGTAAAATACGTCCGATAGCCATAGTTCTAGACCCTCCGGAAGCTGCTCCCGGTGACACGGTTAATGTGACACTTTACATGCATGATGCGGGTAAACCGTATTCAATTGACTGGACCTTGGCGTTGGATTTTAATATCACTAATTATGGCCAACTTGGTAGTAGTGGTTCCGTCCTTAACCTCGATAGTATGCGGATTGATGCAGATGGTTATATGGATAATCCTCTTCGGTTTCGATTTGTTGTACCGGTGGGAGATAAGAACCCAATGTTACATAGTTCCTTAATTCCTGAAATAGCTATTCCTTCTTCTGAACTTGATAATGACATGAAAGGGGCACTTGAAAGTATGGATGTGCCTATAGGAGAAAAAGGTGTGGCTGGTAAAGATGTCGTAGAATTATTGGATAATACCGAAGACATCCCTGAAGAGTTTTCTCCTATGGTGGATGGCTTGATTAGTCTGATTGTATTAAATGCACGGGTAGTATCTGGTGATTTTACCCTGGATATCGAAAAAAAATTAACCGTACGCTATAGCAACCGGCTGGTGGTGGAGAATGGGACCACTAATGTTAATGTAAACCCCACTCTGGACTCTATTGGAATTATAAGTGTGGCAAAAAAAGATATGGAAATTCCTGAAGACATTCATAAATATGACTCAGATACCGTATACTTCAAAACGAATGCTTTTAATCAGGATTCCGGGGCGGTTGTAGATACCTTTGTGATTAAAAAAGATTATTCTTATTTTCTTATAGCTGACTCGGCTGGAGCAGCACAAAAATATGTAACACCTAATGGTACGGTCCTTAAGGAACAGTTGTTTTATCATTGGTACTATACTAACCTGGATGAAACAAGCTCAGATTGGGAAAAACTTATCAATATTGGTTCAGACGAAAGTGATGCATCATTATCTGTTGTATCTATGACTCCTCCAACAGACAAAAGCATGAATAATTTTCGTATACGCGTATCCGTTAGTGACTGGCGTCCGGAATGGGCTTTGTTATGCTCCGATGGGATTGGGTATTTGGATGTAAGAGGATATTTTAAGTATGAGGACTAAATTGCCTGATATTTTGACTTTATTTTTTAATATCAAAGATAAACCATGCTCCCACAGTCGTCACTTCGAGTAAACCGAAGGTTTGTATCGAGAAGTCTTGCGCCATAGTAGCAACAATATGTAGTAATGTTTTGCTTATTGTTGCTGTTCTTCAGAAAAATAAAGATAAAAACTTCCAATCCTTTCCACTCTCTTTTTCTGTGACCTCTGCGGTAATAACATCAAGCTGACGACTAAGTTTGTATTCGATTTAATGCACCTATGTTGACTTCTCGATACAATAACGCTTTCAGCGGCATTTACTCGAAGTGACGCGGAGTGGGAAAACTTTATGTTTATCGGGTTATACCGACAACTCTGAAAGCCTGACTATTATCGGATTGAATAAAAACATTCATCGGTTTAGAAAAATTACCTTTGCTTCTGGCTGTTTGTATAACAACTTCAATCTCATTAATATCTTCTTTTGAAGGTTTTGGTGGGGGAATATCCAAACAGGAATTATCTGAGAAAGTCATACTCTTTGCCACTTCTTTGCCATTATGCTTTGTCTTATATTGATACTTTGATTCAGACTTTGTATAGAGGTTCCCTTTTATTCCCATATCGGTAAAACAGAGTTTTGATTGTTTCTCGTCATAACGGAACCTTTCTAAAGGACAAACCCGGTTATACCAAAAACGTCCAATGATATCCCTTCGTTCAATTAATATGTTTGCTAGTATACTGTCTGTTTTGGGGTCGGTATAGCAGCCCTCTTTAACGACAGCCTGGATTTGTGTATCAGTAAAAGACATTACCAGTTTAGCGGCCCAGTAGGCGTCTCTGTCGGTCATCAAAGAAAATGCAGCCAGAGGATAATTGATTTTAAATTTATCCGGTTTGAAAATATGATTATTAAAGCGTCCGACAGCAGGGTAGGTGATTGGGTTATTTGATTCCCATCGAGGCACATGGAACCAGTTCTTTATAGGATTTACGATGAAAGTGTATAAAGGGTTTATAAGGGGAACATACCCTCTTACCAGGGGTTGTGCGCCAAAAAGGGAGGCGCCCAAGCTGGAGCTGAAATCAAGAAAGTAATGACCGATATAGCTTTGTCCGTTCTTAGTGATATAACTCTCAAAAAAGTTTCCGGAATTAAGGTCGTGATGGTTAAGCCAGGAACAGATAACATAAAGCCCTCGTAGTTCTCTGCGATGTTGATGGGGAACGATATCATTGGGGTCGTCTTTTCTGGTGCCGGAAAAGCTGAATGAGCCTACGGGTTTCCCTTTTATAAATCGACTGGCAGTGACCCGCACCGTACCATCTTCACGTACATGGACCCGGTCAAATATTGCTTCTAAATCTTTTTGGGTCATAAGTCGCTTAACATCTCGTTCGTCAATAAGTTTGACTCCGGATTTTATTTTTATGCGGTTAAGACGAACTTGAGATAAATAGTTCTCCGGGGTATGGTAGCCCGCAGCATAAAAGAGAAGAGTGGTGATATTCTCGGCTGAAGTACCTACTTCCGGATAGCCTTTGATTTCCGGTTTTATAATAAATCGATTGCCCTGGGCGTCTTTAATCCAAAAACCCGGAGCCATACCTTCGCTTTTTACTTTAAAAATAACCCAGTTTCCAGAGGTGTCTGGTCCGTCAATGGTGCGTGGACCTCTTCTGATGTCTTCTTGAGAAAATGGCTGAGCTGTATTGCGATGTTCAAACCAGCTGGAAGAATCTACTTCATCATAGGCATTTACATTAAGAGCCTGCCGCGGATTACCTCCTATAGCCCGTACCCAGCGAGAAAAATCAAATGCTCTGGTTGTGGTTTGCGTCATTTGTCTGCTATAGGCGTTTTGCCAGACATTAACTTTTACAGACTGTGGCTCAGGGAACGTCCGGCGATCATTGGGGATTGGCGCTGGAGGGGTATATGGTTCCCAGGAAAAAGAAAAAGAACATAAACAAGGTATCATAATTATGAAAAAGATGCTTAATGATGTCATTACCCGGCTTGACCGGGTAATCCATAATAATAGCCGACTTTTTTCGTCAATTTTGCGCACTACTATGCGCTGGATTGCCCGGTCAAGCCGGGCAATGACATACATTGGAGAAAAATGTCTTTTTAAGATATAACCTATTGACATGGTTATTAATTTCTGATATTTCCAATTATCTGTCATCATCAATTAAGAGCGAAATACACTCTTATCCGTTCATCGCTAAAGCCTACTTCAAAATTCAGTACTCTACCAAGTTCAGTATACATCCTCAAACCGAATCCATATCCAAAAAAGAAATTCTCTGCTTCAAGGTCTGTGAATATATTGTGCGCAACCTGACCAATGTCACTAAAAACTACCATTTCAATAACCCTCCATGACGGTGACCAAATGGGATAGCGATATTCAATCGTCCCCATGAGTCGGTCCCGATCCCGGAAACGTCCTCGTTTATAACCTCTTACGGTTCCTGTTTCGCCTATTTCACTCAAATAAAAGAAAGGAATATTCTCATTACGCAAAGGTCGGATTACATTACTGTTTAAACGGAACATTACTGTCCTATCATAAAACAGATGAAAATACTGTTTGAGATCCAACGTTGTTTTTGAAAAGCCATAATTGCCATGGCCCATTTCCTGGAAGAGAGCGTAGCTTACATCTGCTGCGGTTCCTTTAATAGGGTGCCCTTCTGGTTTTAGTCTGTTTAGGGTAGCTCCCACAGAAAGGCTGGCAATATTAATATGGGGTTCAAATCCTTTGCCAATGGTCTGGAAGGGATATTTGATATTGGTTGGCGGTCCGTCATCATCGTCAACTTCATTTTTTCCTTCAGTGACATTGTGATAATTGTAAGAACCTGAAAGATTCAATGTGAGCTTTTTCAAAAGACCGAAGCAGAGCTCTGCCTTTGAGATTATCTGGGCGTTTCGATAATTACTGATATCAGCTGATTTTGTCTGAGAACCCGTTCCATAGTAGCGTTCTTCAACCAGATTTTCATAGTCTGAAGTAAAATTTAAGTGGAGTTTTTGGTAAAGGGGGACTTCCAGCAAATGAAGATGTAACCCATGTCGGTGATCTGAACCATAGTTACCACCGGTTAAAATGGTTGATTTATTTCCCAGGTATTCTGTTTTCCTGACTCTTACTCCGGCCCCAACTCTTTCAATAAAGGTGGGCATAATCACTCTGGTTCCATCCTGAGAAACGAGAATACGTCTTATCTTGGGAACTATTTTTTTTTCATCAACAAAATAGATTGACTTCTCTATGAGTTTGTGAGTAACCCAGAAAGGGAAGTTCAGTGCATATCCGGGTGCGGAAATAATGTGTTCCCAGGTGTCTTTGGCGGGAAGCTTTTCAGGAAAAGCAAGAGTATCATTCTTAGTAGTGGAATCAGATTCAGAATTTCCGAAGCTGGAGACCTGACCAAACAACAACACAAAAGTTGTTAGAATAGGAAGAATTTGAGACAAATTTTTGAGCATAAGTTGTTTATGAATTAATCACGGAAAATATAAGAAATTTAGATTTCCTCCCTGTGAAAAATGTCTCAAACTCGTTTTTGTGAAAGAAGCTAATGATTTAAGAATAAGGAACTTATGGAAGATACGAATATTACTGTGAAATTTGTCCCATCCACGGTGAATAAATCAGGTTAAAAATGGCTGTGGCACAGTAATTGCATTATAATTAACTAATTTTATATACAATTATGAGTAATCCTATAAAAGCAGTTTTGGACATCCGAAAAGGGGAACGCGCATTCTCGTTTTTAATGTGTGGCTATTTCTTTTTGGTAATCACGACGTTCTGGATTTTAAAGCCATTAAAAAAGGCTGCTTTTGTTGGTTTTTACAAAGACTCAGGTTTTGATTTTATGGGTGTGGTCTTCTCTGCTGCAAATGCAGAGCTGTTCGCAAAAGTGGCTAATATGTTTGTAGCTATGGCTGCTGTTGCGATTTTTTCATCTTTGTCAAAACGGTTTGTCCGGCAACAGTTAACGACTATTTTTTCTGGCTTTTTTATTGTTTGCTTTTTTCTTTTAAGTTTTTCGCTTGAGTCTGAGGAAGCTGCTGTAGCTTGGCTCTTCTATTTATTTGGTGACCTTTTTTCAACTCTGATGGTTGCCACCTTCTTCGTTTTTTTAAATGATAGTGTTACTCCTGATTCGGCAAAACGGTTATATGGACTGGTTGGTTTAGGCGGTGTGTTGGGAGGAGCATTTGGCAGTATTACGGTAAGAGCATTGGTCAAGAGTGGTAATGTTTCTGAAGCAGCCTGGATGTGGATTTGTCTGGGCGTTACTGTTTTGATTATGTTGTGCGCAATGATGGCTGGGAAGTTTGCCTTAACTCAACGGTCCACCGCTACTACTCCTTCGCCTAAAAAGGCTCCGGAGAAAAGTGAAAACGCTGCTATCGCTGGGGCCAAACTGGTGTTTCGTTCAAAATATTTATTTGCAATTGTATCTATTGTTGGCTTGTATGAAATAGTTTCTACTCTTGTAGATTATCAGTTTACGAGTACCATACTCCATTTTGTGGAAAAAGATAAACTTGGTGAGGCTTTTGGTTCTGCGTATGTGTACATGAATGTGACGGCAGTTATTGTCCAATTGTTCCTCACAAGTTTTATAATGAAAAAATTTGGTTTAAAAACGGCTCTAATGATATTGCCTCTGGCTATTCTTGCTATTTCTGCAGGTTATTTGATAATGCCTGTATTAATGATTGGAATGTTAATGCCCTCTGCTGATGGTGGATTAGCCTATTCCCTCAATCAATCAGCTAAAGAAACCTTGTATGTGCCTACTACCCAAGATGAAAAATATAAAGCAAAAGCATTTATTGATATGTTTGTCCAGAGATTTGCTAAAGTGTTGGCTATAGGTGTTACTCTTGGTATAACTACTTTTTTTAGGAATTTCAGTACAGTTCGATGGCTTTCACTTTTTACGGTAGTGATAGTGCTTTTATGGTTACTAGCAGTAAGATATGTTGGTTCGGAATTTGAAAAGAAATCCTCAGATCCTTAAACACTGCAAAGCAAAAATGTCTTTCCGGCTCATTAATATTTTTTTCATCGTACTAATAGCTTATTCGGTTTGGGCTGAAGAAATTAATAATTCCCGTGTTCATTCTTCAGATACCCTCGAGTCGGGAACGTTATTGTATGCTGATAATATCCGTGGTTTGGTTCGTGAAGAGTCTCTTCCATCCGATATATGGCGTTCAATGGTTGATGGTTTATTGTATGTCCCCCGGCAATTTGTGAACGGTTCGATTTATGTTAGCGGTAAAACAGGTGCCTGGGTAGCCAGGGATGAAGTAAGAGAACGGATTGAAAATATACTTTATCTCTATAAAAAGAACTTGGGTTGGCATCCAGTATTTTACTGGACTACTGGTATCAGACCCAAATATGGAGCAAGAGTATTTTTTTCCAGGGATGATAATACTTCTTCTGTTATGGGAGTATATCATTCGGAGACTAACTGGAAGATAAAGGGGAAGGCGTCTCTTGCGAAAGTTCGAAAATATTGGGGATGGAATGTTCAATTAGCTGGCATTGCCGACAATTCTGATGACTGGGAATTTTATGGGTTTGGTTCAAATCCTGAGTCTGATTCACGGAATACCTTTAAATCAGGAGCGTCCGAAAATTATGGGAATTATGCGCAGCTTTTCAGACATACTCATTTGTTGGCGGAGGTTAATCCTGTTCAAAACTGGACCATCTCCTATCTGACCTATTATCATATGCGTAGCTTAAAGCAAACAGGGTTTCAGGAACCTCTTCTTCAGGATATCCTTGCGGTGAATGAATTGTATACCTTTAAACGGAAACGACCTGTTGAGCAGTATTATCAGGAACTTTCTCTGGCGCTTGATACACGAGAAAATAAAAACCAACTCTACTCTGGTGTTCGGACGGAAGGATATGTGGGGGTATCAAGGGGTATTGGTGGTGATGAAAGCAGGTTTTATCGTTCCGGTCTGGATATATCTCTTTTTATACCCGTTCGGCGCAGTCGTAGACATGAAAGAATATTTCTGGTAAGAAGTGTTTATGATGGTCTCTTTAATAAACGAGATGATGTTCCGGTTCCCTTTACCGAGTATCCACAGCATTTAACCTTTCGTGGTACTCCCGGCAGAGCTTTTATACGGGTCGATAATCGTTCTTTGGTTAATACTCTGGAATACCAATGGGCGGGAGGGCCGTTTTTAAACACCCATGTATTTGTGGATCATCTTATTGTTGGCGAAAAGCTCGGAACCTTTAAATGGAATGAAGGGTTATACGCTGCGGGAATAGGTGTTGATTTTCATTATCGGGCAAAGGAACTTGTTCGTGTACAATTATCAATGGGTAATGTTGGGTTACGATTAGCTGCGAATGTTGGTGTACCCCTTAAAAGAAACTATCGGGGAGACTGGGAATGAGGTCCTTTAGTTCTACACCGTTAGTTTGTTTGTCTACCGTGACTATGGGTTTGGTTCTCATACTGTTTATGTCTTCCTGTACCGTCAAGCCAATGCGCTTTAGTAGCCAAGAGCCTATTGAGGTGATGAATGACAAACGACCGGGCCCTGTGCCGGAAAAAACAAAATTTGATTTTGTTTGGACCGGAGTGGATGGGTTAATACGCCAACCTGTTGTTGAGGGCATGAAGGCCAGGGCTATTCCCCGGGCTGGGGACGTAAATGCAATGGATGATGTGCCTGCTTCAACCTGGTTCACACCCAGACTTGGCTATAAAGAAATTTCTCCGGAGGCATTAAAACGTGGACCGGAACAAGTTGGTCCACCAAAATCTCCGGTTACGGTTGTAAAGGCCAAAAAAGGTGGGGGGAATCCCGGTTTTGTGATTAAAGACGCAAGGGGCTATACCTATCTGATAAAGTTTGACCCGCCTGAGTTTCCGGGGATTGAAACCACAACTGCAGTTATTGTAAACCGGTTGTTTTGGGGGTTCGGGTATAATGTTCCTGAAGATTATCTTTATACTTTTTCAAGGACTGATTTAGGGATAGCCGCTGGAGGAGAATTATCAGATAGTGATGTGGATAGTGTCCTTAAAATGGTAGCTCCTCCCATTAAACAAGTTTATCGTTCCACGGCAAGTCTTTATATCTCTGGAAAAATTCTTGGACCTATTGAACCGGTAGGGAAAAGAAATGGCGATATTAATGATCAGATAGATCATGAAAACAGAAGAGTACTGAGGGGTTTGAAGGCTTTTTGCGCTTTTACTCATCAATCTGGTATGCGCCCGGATAATTCTTTGGATGTATATGAAGGTGAAAAGGGAAAGGGTTTTGTCAGGCATTACCTCCTTGATTTTGGAGAAGCCTTTGGAGGGCATGGTGCAGGAAAGGGAAGGCAATGGGATGGGTATGAGTATTTTATCTCACCAGGAAAATTAGTGAAAAACTTCTTTTTCCCATTCCGTTTAAATACCTGGGAAAAAATTTCCAATACGCAGTGGAGCGCGGTGGGACCTTTTGAGTCTGTAGTATTTGAGCCTGAAGAGTGGAAAGAAACCTGGAGATACACACCCTTTGACAAGGCTCTTCCAGAAGATATGTATTGGGCTGCAAAAATTGTAGCTGCCCTCACCCGGGAGCACATTAGAGTGCTGGTTGAATATGCAGAATACCCCAATAAACTTGCTCAAGAGTATGTTATTGAAACAATTATGCAAAGGCGGGCTAAGCTTATTACCCATTACTTTCAAAAAGTCACGCCACTGGAATTTGAAGCACAAGAGAATGGAACATGGTCTTTTACTGATATGTGTTTAAAATCCGGTCTGAACTCTACAGGTGATTATAGGGTTTGCATTTTGAATCCTAAAGGAAACATTGTTTCAGAACAGATTGCTTATAAAAGAGATGGAGCTCAGATTGCTATTACTATTAAAGACAGCTGGTTTGTTAACAGTAGTTACGCGATTATTTCTATTACTGCACTTTCCGATAAAACGAATGCTCCACGGGCAGCTCAGTTTCATTTTGCCAAACATGATGATAACACCTGTCAATTGGTCGGAGTAACCCATTAAGGTTTAACTGGTATGCGCGCATTATTAAAAAGATTATTCAAAATTGAGCGGGGTGAGGGTATACGGGCTCTGTTACTTTTTGGTTATATCTTTTTTGTTATTGCTGCACTTTTAATAATTAAACCGGTCAGCAATGCATTGTTTATTAAACACATTGGTATTGAACATCTACCAATGGCTTTTATGTTAGTGGCCTTCTGTTCCGGATTGTTTATCCATTTTTATTTTAAGGCCTCTGCCCGGTGGGAGTTGCGGAAACTTATATCAGTTAGCTTGTCTTTTTTTATTTTCTGCTTGTTTGGGTTTTGGCACCTTTTACAGGTGGATGCTCATGGAACGGTACTCTATTATGCATTTTATATCTGGGTTGCTCTTTTTGGTGTAGTGGCTGCAAGCCAGTTCTGGCTTTTAGCCAATACCGTCCTGAATGCCAGGGAGGCTAAACGTTTATTTGGGTTTATCGGAAGTGGGGCGGTGTCCGGTGGTATATTCGGAGGGTATCTGGCAACAGTTTTTGCCGATGTGATTGGTAGTCACAATCTCCTTCTGCTTGCCGGGTTATTTTTACTTGTTTGTATGGGCTTTCTGCTTGCTTTATGGAACAGTCGCCCGGTAGAAGATATTAAACGGGGAACCCGAAAAGAAAAAAAGCAATTAAAAAACACTCGGTCTCCTCATAAGCTTATTTTTTCGTCTCCCCATCTTTTATTGATAACCGGCATAATTGCGGTTAGTGTTGTTATTGCAACTCTGGCCGATTTTCAGTACCGGTTTTTGGCAGCAGAAGCATATAACAATGAAGACGCGCTTACAGCATTTTTTGGCTTTTGGCAATCTTCTCTTAGTATCGTAGCACTCTTTATCCAGTTGTTCTTTACTTCCCGTATCCTTAATAGGGCCGGGACAGGAGTATCTTTACTCATTTTGCCGGTTGGGTTATTCGCCGGGGTGGCGTCTATTTGCCTGTTTCCCGTTTTGTGGAGCGCAATTGTTCTCAAAGTGTGCGATGGAAGTTTTAAACAATCGGTTAATAAGGCTGGTATGGAGCTTTTATTTCTACCTGTTCCTGCCAGGTTAAAGAAACAAGTAAAAGGTTTTATCGATGTGTTTGTAGATAGCCTGGCCACAGGTTTCGCCGGTTTGTTGCTTTATTTGCTGGCAGATCTCCTTGGGCTTTCTGTGGTGGCTATTGGTTGCGTTATGATGGTATTGCTTGCAGCCTGGATATACATGGTTATCAAAGTAAAAACGACTTATATCCAGACGTTCCGGCAAGCTTTGGAAAAACGGACCCTTGATTTGGAAGACCCGGCGGGAAACTATGAATCTGCAGAATTACTTTCTTATTTGGACCAGGCAATTGATAGTGGTAATGAACGTCAATTACTCTATGTGCTGGATTTTTTATCCGATTTTACCAATCCCGGATTGCCGGAACGACTGAAAAAAATTGTAAACCAGTTTTCTGGAGTCGCCCAAATCCACGTATTAACTATTGCCCAAAATATAAAAACTAATGTGCTCAAAGAAAATGCTGAGGCCTTCTTACTTTCCGGGAATGCGGAATTGGTTGTAGAATCCTTAAATTACCTCTTTATATTATCAGGTAAAAAGAGTGATTATCTTAACGATTATTTGTTAAAAGGCAACAAACAATTTTATTGGGCTGCAATGATATGTGCTGCGCGACATGCAGAAAGTGATGCGTCAGTTCGAGGACTTTTGCTTAAGCAGACTTGGAGTGGGAAAGAAAATAATGACGTTGATCCTGCTTCTGTACTTTCCAAAATGGATGCTCTTGATAAGAAACAATTGGCTAAAGTGATTGCGACGGCAAAACTTGAACATCTTTACCCCTGTCTTGAGTTATTAATTAAAGATAGGGCGTGGGAAGTTGCCCGGGAAGCGGTAATTCAGGCAGGATATACTCGTTCTCCCCTCTTTGTATCCAGGCTTCTTGATTCTTTGGGCAACCATAAATTAAACCGGCAGGCACGCAAAGCCCTGGTAAAATTAGGTTCCCGTATCATACAAACCATAGATAAGCGAATCAGGGATGAAAATGAATTACAACGATTCAAGCGCCGTCTTATTAAAGTGTTGGGGCATGTGGATTCTCAGAAAAGCGTAAATATTCTTCAACGTTATCTTAAATTGTTTCGAAATATAAATGATGTTTTATATGGTGAAGTGGTTAGTAGTCTGGTCCGGCTAAATTCAGGAGAAATGAAATTTGTATTTGACAGTAAATGTATAAAAGGTGAAGTAAGGGCACTGATTAAGTTCTGGTATGATTTAAACGAGGTTTTGCTTCAATTAGCCAAAGTATCAAAGGCTCAATCAGAGAATGAATCTCTTCCGTCCCGTCATTTACTGATTCAGGCACTGGAAGAAAAACAACAGCTTATCTTTAAGCGGATTTTTCAGTTGCTGGGTTTTTATTATCAAATTGAAGATATATGGAATGCCTATAAGGGGATAAAAAGTGGTAGTAAACAACTAAAGGCCAGTGCAATTGAATTTCTGGATAACTTACTGGATACCAAAATCAGGAGACGGTTACTTCCACTTATCGAGGTTTCTTCAAGAAAATCATTACATACTTTTGCAACAAGATTTTATGGAAAGGGTACAAAGCAGGACCTTTTTATGGTATTACTTCAAGGAAATGATGATTGGTTACGTAGTTGTTGCGCATATTATCTGATTAATAAAAATGAAAAAAAGTATTTTAAAGAAATTGAGCTTCTGGAAAGTAATCCTAACCGGATTGTAAAAGAGACGGCTATGCTCTGCAAAGGTGAGTACTAATGGAACAAACGTTATCGACCATTGATAAAGTGATTTTTTTACAAGATGTGGATATCTTTGAATATACCGCAACAGAAGACTTGGCACATATCGCAGCAATCGCAGAAGAAAAAGACTATGCTAAGAATCAAATTGTTTTTAAAGAAGGGGATGTTTCTAATGCCATGTATCTGGTGGTGAGTGGAGAAATTGAAATTCTCAAAGATGGACTGAAAATAATGAAACTTGAAGAAAAAAATGCATTTGGCACCTGGGCTTTGTTCGATGATGAAGAAGTACGTATGGTTTCTGCCAGGTGTAGTATCCATTCCAGAGCTTTAAGAATAGACCGAGAAGATTTTTATGACCTATTGGCAGATAATGTCCGTATTACCCAAGGAATTTTAAAACAGTTGGCCCGGCGTTTGAGAGGGCTGATAAAAAAAGTATCCACTTCCGGCCAAAGCTGAGATTGATTTTAGTAAATCATACCTGAATAGCAGTAAAAATTCTATTTTTCCTATAAAGTCAATAATAGTGAAGAACGGTTTTAAAAAGGATTTTTATGGCAGATGGAAATGCGCTACAACCCCGGATTGTTCTGGTCGATGATGAAGAAATGGTCTTGTCAAGTATCAGTTCATTTCTGGAACTGGAAACAAACTATATTGTAGACACGTTTACTTCCGGTTTTCAGGCCCTTGAACATATAAAAAATAATGAAGTTAACCTGATTATGTCAGATTACCTTATGCCGGAAATGGACGGATTAGCATTTTTAGCAGATGCACGTAAAATAAAACCTGAGGCAACGCGTATAATTTTAACCGGTTATGCCGATAAAGAGAATGCTATTAAAGCCATTAACGAAATCGGGTTATTTCAATATATAGAAAAGCCCTGGAATAACGATGACTTATTTCTGATTATAAGAAACGGTATCGAAAAGAATATACTCGCACAAAAATTAAAATCCAAAATGGAAGAAATTTCCAAAGCTCATCTGGAGTTCCAGGAACTACAGACGAATATAATGAAGACTTTAATTTAAGGTATGTAAATGAGAATAATATTCTCTTATAGTATAATTTTTTCCGTTCTTTTTACACTATCGTGTGCAAAAGAAAAATCATTATTTTTTTTTAGACCCTATGTGAATTCCACAGATACTCATTCGACTAAAATTCTCTGGGCTTCTAAAAAAAAGGATGGCGATGTTAAAGTTGTAGTGTTTTCTGGTACCACTCCTATCGGTGAGTATAATACAACCGTTATCCGTATACCTGCAAAAAAGAAATATATATATACCACAACGGTTACGGGACTCAGACCAGATAGCCGTTATCGCTATGTTGTATATTTCCAGGGAGAAACAAAAAGGGGGTATTTTCGTACTCTACCTCAAGTCGGTATGCCGATGCATTTTACCATCTTTGGTGATAACCGTTCTCACCCGGATATATTCAGGGGTGTGAGCAAAGCAATTTCGTGGGAAAAGTCAAGCTTAGCCATATCCACCGGGGATTTTTGTGTGAACGGCAATAAATTAGGCAGCTGGAGAAAGCAATTCTTTATGCCGGGAGATGATCTGATTTCTTTTACCACTCTTTGGCCGGTACGGGGAAACCATGATGGTATATCCTCCATTTATAGTGCTATTTTTGATTTACCGGGGGAAGAACTCTATTATAGTTTTACAGCTTCCGATGTTCATTTTGTGATACTTGATTTAAAGTTAAAAAAACGCAAAGAACAAATGTTGTTGTGGCTTGAAAATGATCTCCGTCGTAGCAAATCTATCTGGACCATTGTTCTTTATCATTATCCTACCTTTAATGCCGGCGGACATGGCAGTGACTGGGGCAGAGAGGACGTTTACCCCATACTTAAGAAGGGTGATGTTGATATGGTTATCACTGGGCATTCCCATATATACGAGCGCTTTTTACCCATAGGAGCACCTGGGGACAAGCCAATAATTTTTATAACAACGGGGGGTGCAGGCGCTCCAATTCATAAAGCGATAGAAAACGAGGCATTGGTTAGTGGCAGAGGGTATGCAGAAACTCATTATTGCCAGTTTTATAGCCATGCTGATACTCTTGCGATGAAGGCAAAAACTCCTGCTGGTATGGTTATTGACGATTTTCGGCTGATCAAGAAAAATGGATTCTATCAGCAAGAAATAATGGGCCAGGTAATAAGCGTTGAAGAAGCTCAAAAACGGCTTGAATCCAATTAAACTCATTGTTTCTCTCTCTCAATTTTAGTCAACTCTGCAAATGCAAAAAGCAGCATTTGTAATGAAATCTTGCGTTATTGAAATGGCTTTTATAACTTTTAGTACTTAAAAATAGAGGAAACAAAAGTGATTTCAATCTCAATTAGAAATATTCTCGAAAAATTGAATCCCTATACCCAGAAGATTCTTGAAGGTGCTGTTGGCTCCTGTGTAAATCGAAGCCATTATGAGGTGACTGCAGCTCATCTTCTCGCCCAGGCTTATGAAGATGGAAGGGGTGACCTTACTGCAATTTTGGCTCACTTTAAGGTTGATGCTGCACTATTTAAAACAGCTCTTCAGAGAGAGCTAAAAGAATTGAAAACAGGAAATACCAGTAAACCGGTTTTTTCTCCTTTACTTCTGAATGCACTTGAACTTGCCTGGACAGAAAGTTCTCTGAATTTAAAATCCGGAACCACAGGGACCGGGGGCTTGGTATTGGCAATGCGCAAAAACCAGGGACTTTGCGGGCAAGTTATTCAGGATCAATTAAATCAGATCTTACCTGAAATACTGATTAAAGATTACAGTGGTATTACGGAAGGCTCTCAGGAACAAACAGGTAAAAATGCTTCATCAGTATCTTCCAATAAAGCCGGAGGAAAATTACTTGACCAGTATACGGTTGATTTCACTGAGATGGCAGAGCAGGGAAAGATAGATCCCATCTTCTGCAGGGATCAGGAAATACTCCAGACCATTGATGTTTTAAGCAGAAGACGAAAAAATAATCCGATTATGGTGGGTGAAGCTGGTGTTGGAAAAACGGCTGTTGTTGAAGGGTTAGCACTGAAAATAGCTGAAAAACAAGTACCTGAAATGCTCCAGAATGTCCGTTTGTTAAGTTTGGACATGGGACTACTTTCTGCAGGTGCTGGTGTACGCGGAGAATTTGAAAACAGGCTCAAAGGACTTATTGCAGAAGTTAAAAATTCTGATATACCGATAATTCTTTTTATTGATGAAGCTCATACTATTATAGGGGCTGGAGGAGAAGCCGGACAGAATGATGCGGCAAATCTCTTGAAACCTGAGTTAGCCAGGGGTGAAATTAAATGTTTGGCAGCTACCACCTTCACTGAATTCAGAAAATATTTTGAAAAAGACCCTGCCATGGCAAGACGTTTCCAGCCCGTTACCATTAATGAACCGAGTCCGGAAGAAGCGGCTGTCATGTTAAGGGGGCTTCGAAATAAATATGAACAATATCACGGCGTTGCGATTTCTTATGAAGCGGTAAAAGCTGCTTGTGAATTGTCCCATAAATTCATTGCAGGCAGACAACTTCCTGATAAAGCTGTGGATTTACTTGATACCGCTGCTGCCCGGGTTAAAATGGGGTTGGATGCTCCGCCATCATCTCTTCAGGCTCTACAACAACAAGTCAGTAATCTCAATATTGAGATACAATCTTTAGAAAAAGATACGGCAGGGGGAGTACTCCATGAAACCGAATCTTTGAAACAAGCAAAAACTCAGCTGTCTGCAGTAGAAAAAAAAGTTAAAATGGTGACTGGTCGTTGGCAAAAAGAACTTTCGCTGGTAAAATCAATCCATGAAGACCAAAAAGAATTGGAAGCATTATCAAAAAAGACCACATCCAAAAAACAGCAAGGAAAAAGGTCAAAGCTAAAACGCGAATTAAATGCTAAATGGAAAAAACTAAAAACACTGCAAAAAGAAGTTCCACTGGTACATTCTCATGTATCACCTGAGCTCGTTGCACGGATCATAGCTGAATGGACGGGGATTCCCGCAGGAAGAGTCTTATCAGATGAAGCCGAGACAATGCTCAAATTAGAAAAACTTATGGCCGAACGGGTGAAAGGCCAATCCTGGGGGATAAATGAAATTGCAGATACCCTTCGCGCCGCTCGCACAGGCTTAAAGAAGCCGGAGACTCCACTGGGTGTATTTTTACTTACTGGTCCATCAGGGGTAGGTAAGACTGAGTCTGCTCTGGCAGTAGCTGATTTGCTTTTTGGAGGAGAAGAATCGGTGGTTACCATTAATATGTCAGAATACCAGGACAGTATGTCTGTCACGCAACTTAAAGGCGCAAGCGCCGGGTACGTAGGGTATGGCGACGGCGGGGTGTTAACAGAAGGCGTCCGAAAACGGCCCTACACGGTGGTAATACTTGACGAAGTAGAAAAGGCCCATAAAGATGTACTTAATATGTTTTATCAGGTTTTTGATAAGGGGCTGCTGAGAGATGGTGAAGGACGAATGGTGAACTTCAGAAATACGGTAATACTCATGACCAGTAACCTGGGACTTGATACTATCACAAACATGGCTATGGATAAACAACAATATAGTTACGGTGAATATTCTCAAGCAATTTTGCCTGAGCTTACCGCACATTTCCAGCCGGCATTATTGGCAAGATGTAAAGTTGTACCATTTTTACCTTTGGGCGTAGATACGTTAATAGGGATTGTATCTATGAAACTCAAAAAAGTGACAGAGCGACTTCTTGATAAATATGGTATCAGTTCTGACATCATGGATGCAGTAACTCAAAAAATTGTAGATAATTGTACGGTTATGCAGTCGGGAGCAAGGGCTGTTGATACTATTATCGACCAACATTTGTTACCGGATATTTCGCGTTGTCTTCTGGAAAGTATGGCCGGTGGGGAGTTCCCTAAGCGGATCACAATTGATGCTAAAAAAGACGGCTGGTTCCGATTTAAGTTTATGAAAAGTAAAAGATGATTTGGTTTATTTTCATTCAAAAAACCTAATTAGTTTATGTTCAAGATTAGTAACAAAATTGTTTGTATGTTAAACGACTCCTGTCATCGCCCGGCTTGACCGGGCGATCCATCCTAAAATCGACGATTATTTGGATTGCCCGGTCAAGCCGGGCAATGACATAATCATAGCATAAATAATTTTTGTTAGTTTTGAATAGAATCTAATTAATGGTTTACGTACTAAAGAGACGATGAATCATAAATCTCTTTTTACAGGTATTGGTGGATGTTTGATGAAAGATAAATTTGTATGTTATAGCAATATGCAGATTTTCAGGTGATAGCAAAAAGGAGTAAACAATGGACAAGCAGATTTTTAGGAGGATAACGTTACTTGGGACCGTTTTTTTGTTTATTCTTTTTTTGTATGCATGTAGTGAAAAGAAAAAAGAGCTTGAAAAGCATCTTAATTTGCGCAGTTATACGGTTGAATTCTGCGAAGGAGCGGTTGAATATGCAGAGTTGCCTAAAGGCCCCTGGTCTCTGGTTACCAAAGGTGATGTCCTGAAAGGTGGGCAATGTGTACGGACTAGTTATGATGCTTCTGCTGTATTAAAAGGGAATTTTGGTGATGTAATATCAATGATGGAACTTACCCGTATTGTTCTCGACCCTGAATATCTTAAAAAATATTCTGCATCCGGGAATGCCCGGGGTGTCAAAGTACTGGCTGGTAAAGCCTGGCTTGATATTGCTAAGGGCTTTGGAGACTTTATCGGCGAAACTCCAAACGGCCTGGCAAAGGTCGGAGGGACCAGTTTTTCTTTATCATTTGATGAAAAAAGGGGTAAAACCAGAGTGGTAGTTACTGAAGGTGCAGTAGCTGTTGGGAAAAATAAAGATCCGGAAAAAGTAGTCAATATTGTCCCCGGACAAGCAATTGATGTTTCTCCTGAAAGCGATGAACTTAAATCTGAACCGGCTCAAAAAGATGAACTCGTAAATGAAGTCTTTTTGAAAACTACAAAAGCCGACACTGCTATCATTGATTCTCAGGTAACCATTAATCAGGACACTCTTTCTGATAAAATTGGGTTGAAAATAAATGATTCTCCAGTCGCAGGTGTGCCGGAGAAACAAAAAACGCTTACCCACGAGAAGCCCTTAAAGCAGGATAATGTAGAGACTCCGATTGTTCCTGATGAAGTGAAAACTGAAGGCGTTTCCACGGACGTTAAATCAAAAACGCCTGATTCCTCAAAGAAGCCTGAAAAAGTTGATTTTTCTCAAGTTGAATCAGAACTTGAAAATGAGGCAGAAAAAATGCGCCAGAAACGTTCATCAGATGAATCTGTTGTTGATCAAAATGTTGACCCTGCGTTTGATGAACTTGATCAAGAAACCGATTAATCAGGGGTATTTGTGTCCCACTTTTTTTGAAAAAAAAAGGAAGATAATCTTTTTGTAATCCTCTAAGTAAATGAAAACGGTATCTACTTCTGTAATACTGTCATTTAAAAACAAAACCAAATCTGGAGGAAAAATGAATCTTGAAAACTTACTTATCCCGCAAATGCCCTCAGAAACAGAATCATGTCCACCTATTTTTACACCCCGAAAACTAGACTAATGAGCTCAATTAATGCCTGAGTAGGTACTAATTAATATTAAGGAACTATAATGTTGATGAGTCAGCTATACCTGAATACCCCAGGTATAGCGGCATAACCCTTTATCTAAAAGAGAGTTGTGGGGAGAGTGGTATAAAATTTCAGTTAATAAGGAAAATAGTGTGCAAAACAGGAGTTTTATTTTTTATTTCTTTAAAAAAAATAGAAATATTGGAAGAAATTCATGTTTTCCCCCTCGAATAACAAAAACACCTGTGAGCAGACTAAAGAAGAAATGCGATTGCTTGAAGGTGTATTTTCAAAAGACAGAAAAGTAATGAGAGAATTTTTCAATATTTATACACCGTATATTCATGCAATTGCTCGGAAGATACAAAGTCGTGATCCTGCCCTTGATTTTGATGATCTGGTAAATGAAGGCTTTCTGCATCTTTTTGAAAATGATAATAGGCGATTACGTGAATTTGAATTTAAAGCGGGGCTAAAGACCTACATTTACATTGTTGTACGGCGACATTTACTTGGGAAGTTAAGGGGAAAAGGCCTGGGACATCGTGTGGATACTTCTGAACCAGAGTCTTTAGAGCAAATTGCCAGTCAAATGAACGTGAATCTGGATTGGTCCGGCCTGGCAGACAGTTCTCCTGAAAAAAATAAAATACACATTGAATCTTCTAAAGCACGAAAACAGTTGTTTCAGTTGGCAACGGAGAAACTCAAAGCAAAAGAATTGTTGCAGGTAAAATATTGTTGCGATGGGTATACAACCGAAGAGTTAATGGATATTCTGGGATTTAAAGACAGAGCACAGCTCGATAAAGCAAAATTTAATCTGGTAAAAAAGATGCAAAGGGAAATTCGGCGGTTAAGTGTGGAGACAAAGTATGCCTAGAAATAAAAAAAGCACGCAGCCATTAACTTCCGAAGAAATGGCATGTTTGATTGAAGGAAGAGGCACAGAAGAACAGTTCGAAAACTGGAAGCATCGACTAAACATTCATCCCGATATGCGTGAGGAATATGCTGCCCTTCGTCAGACTTCTGAAATTCATAATGGCTGTTCTGGCATAGTAGAAGATGTTGTTATAGACAAATATATGGAGAAGTACTTTCCTGAAAATTCTATCCCCATAATAATAAAAATCAAAGAAAAGGCTTTGCAATTGGTTAATGGAGCTGGTTGGTTACAACCAGCGCTACAGTACAGAGATGTTGACGCTGCGACACCAGGTATTGTAAACCTGAGTAAAAAATTTGATAATTTAGTAGTCGATGTACAGGTAGTCCGTATTAAAGATGAGTCATTGGAACTTAATATCATGGTTGAGGATAAGGTACATGGAGATGCGCCCTCAATGAAGGTCTCTCTTATACGAAACGAGCGGTTACTTAATTCAAAATATCTGGAATCACAGAGCGCCCAATTCAGAGAAGTAAAACCTGGTGAGTATTCTATTAAACTATCAGGGTCCAGTGGGGAAATTTTAAAGGTTGACCTAAATATGGTAGCCTGATGAGTACAAAACTCCGTATTGATATTAGAGAGGATAATGAGGGACTGTATTTTCAGTATTTTCATCTTGATTCTCCTTCGCAAAAAGCGGTAGCAGCGAAATATCGACCTTTGCAAGTGCCAATTATTGAAGAAGAATCTGCGCGTCTTGCGGCAGTTTTTGAGACTGCATTCCGAAAAGGAAATGGATGGGTGAATGCTCTGCGGGATTGGGGGGACAGAGGCTTTGTTGAATTTCTTCCTGGTGAATTACAAAAAATAATCAGTGAGATGGAAAAGGGGACTTTGTTGTGGTTTCTTTGTTGTGAGACCGCTTTGACTTTCCCCTGGGAATTGTTGCATGACGGGAACGACTTTATAAACCGAAAGCTTGCCTGTGGACGTATTGTAGAGGGAAATGGCAGCGGGGCGCGTAGTTTGCCAAACCCCAATAAAAAGGTAGTAATACTTGCTGACCTGGCAGGTAATCTGCCTGAGGCCTATGAAGAAGGTCTATATATAAATGATTTACTTGCAGAGCATTCAAGACTCAAATCATCCGCTTCCCTTCTTTCATCAAAGCCCGAACTGGTTACCGAAGCTGGCCGTGAATCAGTACTTTATAATTTGCAGACCGCTGGCTTTGTTCATTTCTGTGGGCACTCCCAATCTACGGGAAGGGACAATGAATCAGGATGGATACTCAGTAATAATGAACGATTAAATTTAAATGATATTCGGGAACTGGGGAAACGGGATAAAGTTCCGGCCTTGGTAATCAGTAATTCCTGCTCATCCAGTGATGGCGGGGCTTATTCATGTGAAACCTTTTCGGGTATTGCAGGAGCATTTTTATCAGCAGGGGTAGCCGGTTACATTGGTACTATCTGCGCTATTGAAGATAAAGCAGCCCGGGAGTTTGCAGCTCTTTATTATCCGTCGCTAAGTACTGAAAAAACATTTGCCCAGGCCCTGCATTCTTTACAGCGAAACCTTCCTGTTGATAATCCCCTATGGGCGGTTTTTCGATATTATGGTGATCCTGAATATCAGTATTACCCGGAAATTCAAGTTACATCTTCAAAAAAAGATGAAGAAGCTTCGCCTAAGATGGCGGAGAGTTGCTCTGGTGCTAATGATTCTAAATCCAAAAAAATATGGTGGTGGCTGATTATTGCTTTTATAATAGCCATTATTGCAGGGTGGATGTTTATCCGGGGGAAAGAAGCCTCACCAGGAAACTTTCTTTACCAGGAAGGCACAACATCACCTCCTGCAGATATAGTCCCCTAAAGAAGTATCCACTGGCTTACGCTTAGATCTCAGTAAAACATACAAGATAATTGGTCTTGCATTTATAGTTCTATTTGATGTAAGTGAGTGTCTATTCTCCCAGATACCAGATTGATGATTTTTCAACCATGGTTTGAACGATTTCTTCGTTATGACTAATGATTAAAAATGCAGTGCCTTTTTTCCGTTGATTTTCTATTAACGCAATTACTTTTTTCATACTGGAGAAATCAAGACCGTTTAAAGGTTCATCTAAAATAATAAGAGAGGGACTTAAAATAAGTGTGCGAAGAAGATTCAGCCGTTGTTTTTGTCCACCACTAAGAAAGGCCACCTTTTTATCAAGAAAACCAGGAGATAAGGGGCCTTCAAAAAGTTCGTCTAATTTTGTGGTGAGTTGATATCTGGTCAGTTTGTCTGGCATAGGAAGACCTGAAAAGGTTTCAAATACAGTAGCTTCAAGATTGAGTGATTCATCAGCATGTTGGAAGACCATTCCCGCTTTTTTGCCCCAGAGATATTTTTCCCATATTCGGGTTGGAGATTTTTCAGTTAATTCTTTCCCATCCAGAACCATCGAAAAACTATCGGCAGTATATAAGCCCATTATGACTTTAGCCAGAGTCGTTTTGCCCATACCGCTTGGTGCTTTAACATACACCGTTTCACCTTTATTGATAAGAAGATTTGCGGGAGTGGTGTGAGCGTCGTCTTTATAAAGACAAAGTGCACGGCCAAAAACAGAAAAAGCGGATTTTACTGTTAAAACGGGTGTTTTGTTTGGGGAGGTTGTTGTTATTGCAGTCCCTTTTGTAAGCCAATTTAAATAAGCATCAGGTGAAAAATCATGTAACAAAACTTTTGCGTTTTCATCATTTATTTTGTCTTGTTCTTTACTTCTTCTCAATTCTTTGAAAATGGTATGGGGGAGTAGTTTAGGATATTGGCTGGTCATTTCACTTATGATTGAATAATCATGGGTAATAAATAAAATGGTAAAGGGCTTTTTGATATAGGTGGCCAATAGTCCTTTCAGAAAAGTATTCCGGTAAGCATTATCAAGACTACCTGTTGGCTCATCAAACACAAAGAGATTATGGCCTTCTACCTGACCGGACGTATACATATGTATTTTCTTAAAGGCCATAGCCAAGAGTATGCGCTGCTTTTCACCACCGCTTGGGCGGTAGGGCTTGGGGTAGAGTTCAAGTAACTGTTTGAATACTTTATCATCTTTTGCCTGCCAAAGATAACGTAGAATACCATCTTCATCCTTTGCCCTAGCAATACTCCCTTCATTCAACTGTTCTTTAATGGTGAGGAGCGGATTTAAATGGGAAGATGGTTCCTGGAATACAAAAAAACTGTTTGTCTGCAATTCTTGTACTTCTGGTGAATGGAGATGGGTTACGTAGTCTTTGTTATTTATTTTTATTTCCAGGGTATCGGGATCCAAAAGTCCGTACATTGCTTTGGCAAGAATAGATTTCCCAATGCCGGATTCACCCAGAAGGAATGTTATTTTATTTTCTTCAAGAGAAAAATTATCAATCTGGACAATAGTCCGGTTATGGGTATGGATTTGTATATTAGAAATCATTCTGCTCATAACTTATACCGTTTAGCGAAGCCCCCCGCTATTTTATAGATGCTCAGAAGCGTAAACACCAGAAGGAAAGAAACCGTTATGCCCTGAAGATGTTTGAAAAAAAGCTGAGGAATATAACCAGGATGAGTAATAGCATATCCAATTGCCAGGATATCCTGTTTACTGTCTATTTTTGCAAGCAGTGTCCCCAGAGTATTGGGCAGAGAAACAAGGTCGATTTCCATTGAGAGTCCCACTGAGATAATAAAACTCACACTGCATTGCAGAAAAATGGCCATCCCAAAAATCGAAATCAACTTGTTTAATATATGTATCCGGCTATTTTTCCATAGTATATGAAAATTGATAATGCGGCTTTCTTTGATTCCGCATACCCGCATGGCATCATAAAAATCCAGCTTCTTGAAATGTTGTATTCGTTCAAGCATGAGGTCTGCTAATTCAATAAAAATAAACAAGCTAATGATGATTGCTATCAAGGTGAAACTGAGAAAATTCCCTAAAGATCCATTTGTTCCTGACAAGCTGGTTATCCAGATATAACCAAAAAGAATACCAACAATCTGTGGAATTGAACGAATAAGGTTAAGAAAGAATGTTACCATGAATTGTAAACTTTGTTTCTTGTTGGCGGAGAGGTGGTTAAGCAGCAGGCTTACACCCCAGGCTAAAACAAGGGAGAATAGTATTACCTGTAATGAAATTATAACCGTGTTGATAAATCCTGTGGCAATCTGTTTGAAAGCCGGTTTATTAAGAAAAATAGCATTCCACAGTGTAAGGAAAAGGATGGTACCAATCCAGGAAAAAAGCCAGGAGGTATCCTGCTGCCAAAAATCACTTTGCGCTGTCTTTTCTTTAACCGTTTTTATCTTCGGCCTTTTCTTTTGAACTTCTGGAGGAGGGGGGGAATCAAAACCACGTTTGATTTCGTCCTGTAATGACTGAAGTTCTTTGTTAATACCGAATTCGTTCATGGTACACTCCGTATGGTGGCGGGTGTAGGGGGCTGCAATTGGTTTGCGAATTTTGCGGTTTCTCTTTGTATGAGAATATCAGTAACAATTTCTGTTAGTTTTACGGTGTAAAAAATACAGAGAATGATAGCTATAACAATATCGTAATTTTTATGTAACAACTGCCTGAGCATTTCATAACTTAAATGACCATGAATGTTTAAGGCCATTTCTATGATGATGAGACCCGTTATCAAAAAAACAGCCTGTTCTTTTAAAGTGGATAAATATTGGAAACGTGCATTTTTAAAAATATGCTCAAAGACATGACCCTTGAATTTGCCAAGAGGATGAAAAATAGATTTGTAGGAAATGCCGGTATCCCTGGAGGATAATGCATAGTTATTATTGAGCCCTTTTGCGACAGCGGTTTCTACATACCCCTTTTTGCTTTCAGTTAAAAGAAAATTGTAAAATTTATTTGCGTAAGTAATCAGGAGACCGTTTGAAATTACTCCCAGTAATATCACAAAAAAAAGAACATCTGTATTAAATTCGGTTCGTATGGAATAGGCAATTACATAGGCCGGAGAAAAGAGAAACATTGAAGAGATAAAAGAAAGTACAGCTAGGGCAGCCTGTTTTATTTTGTTTTTGGCGGAGGAGTGGGAAAGGAATGGACGTTGTTTTTGTTTAATGAAGCGCCAGGTACCAATCACTTGCACACCATAATAGGTTAAAATCATTACCAACAGGTATACAAAAAGGAATTTTACACCCATTCCTATTATTTCTATTAATTTTTTTCCAGTCAGGCTTTCTTTTAAATGGGACTTTTGCATTTCCTCCAAGTCATCCATTTGGGCTACGCCGGAAAGAGTATTATAAACCCTGATATTGTCTTCTTCTCTTCCGGGATGATACAGGTTAAGCATATCTGAAAGAAGAGCTTTTTGGAAGGAATTGTTAAAATCTACAAATTGGAAATTCGCTTTAGAATAGTGATAGGGAAGAGCATCGGCCTCAGTCTTATCTAATTTGTTATGAGTAAAAAAGAAAACCGTAAGCATACAGGCCGTTACGAGCAGCAGGCTTGTTATATGTTCAAGAAAACGGTTTTGCATCAATCAATTATTCGCCATAATGGTTATTTCACCATTACGGAATCTGACAATAAAGGGCTGGCCCATTACCAGGTTTTCAATTTCCCCTGCTAATACCTTATTGCTGTTTTTAAGTTGTTCAGGAAGCTCTGGTGAACCTTTTAAAATACAGCGAACCGTGTTTTTGTTGACGCTATATTGCCAGAGGGGTGGCTTCCTGGCTGTGCCAGAAAGTTTGTTAAATGCGGTATAGAATTGATGATAACTTTTATTGGCAAAACTGAGTTTCTCTTTTATTTGCTTAATAAGTTCCTGCGAAAGATGTGCTTCTTTTTTAGCTGTTCTTTCTTTTTTTTGTTTCCATACAGAACGGCTGGATAATGAGGTCCACCCCCAGTTTTGCTCCCCTGATAATTTTTTTAAAAAAAATTTTCCGTGGTATTTAAAAAGTCGAAGCAGTTCATCACCTTCTTCAAGGAATGTTCCAGGTGTGTTTTGTTTGATGCCTTGTCCAAAAAGAACTTTTCGGTTTTTTGTTACGATAATAGTGTCTTTAATTTGTTGGCAGTTTTTAAACATCAGATGTTTTTGGGAAGCTGTACCAGAAGCGGTAAAACGGCCATTGTCATCTTTCTGCAAGAAATAATTTTCTTCATCCAGCTCAAATGAAAGAGCCTTTGAAATACCATCGCCTAATGTCACTGTTTTATTGAGTACACGCCCCGGGGTATTTGAAGGAAAACGTTTCCATTCTTCTTCAGATAATGGCTGTTCATAACTGTTAAGAATAACATAGGCCTTGGGGGTGCCTAGTAACAAGTAATCAGTTGCAGATAAATTAAATGGAAACAGGAACGGCAGACAAAAAAGAGTGCGCTTCAGGAATGACATTATTGTAAATCCAGAGCTAGCTGATAAAATTGAAGTTTAATGTCTGCCATGTAAGATTATTTTTTTGGTTTTTCCTTCCAGTTTTCTATGGTTGAAAGTTGGGAGGCAATGCCATAGAGGTCGATACTCTTTTCTTCAAATTGTGTGCTAAAATATGCCATGGACGGGAGTGAAAACAGCCAGCTGCCAAGGGCCATATCTTGTTCAAGTTCGTCGATAAATTGGGCATATTGCTGTTTGTCACCGATTTCGCTAGTAGACATAAACCCATAGACATAATCAAGTAGCTTGCTGATGTTTTCGTATTCCTGATGTCCTTTCTCAGAGAGATCAAGCTGGAAAAAGTTACTTCCTTTTGAGAATGAACGAGGATCTACGACTTGCTCACCATTGGAGTTTGTAGAGGTTTGTAAAGTTATTTTTTTAACTGCAAAATTAGGCTCTCTCAGAAATATATCATAGAGATCAAACAGGAAGTTGGAACGATAACCGCTAATGGGTACTATTACAGCGTCGTAATTACCTCTTTTAATCATTTTGTTTGATACGGAATATGCTTTTATACGGCCTTTAAACAGGTTGGGGTCATTGATGATATTTGCCAGTTCAGACAGTTCTTCACGGTGTCCATAGTTCACACAGGTGTATATCCGTACGGTATCAGGAAGTACGGACTTATCATAATCGCCTGGAGCTTTAAGTGGATTAACAACTTGTTCCTGGACATAATAGGTGGAAGTTGGGAACATGGAATAGTTAAGATAGTCCTCAAAATTATTTGGTTCGCCTTTGTAATTTGCGATATTTCTTTGCTGCATTGTTCCTATTTTAAAAAAACGATTCATAATTCTCTTGTTATTTATCATCATCCGTAAAGCTTGTCTCTGATTTAAATCCAGGCGATTACAATTAAAGAAGATTGCAAAAAAACAGGTGCTGATACTTGATTTATGAAAATACTTCTCTTTATCATTGAGTATGGGAGATTCACTTCCAAATGGTGTACTGAGAATTCCATTGATGTTTTTGTTTTTAAGTTCTGTAGTATATGTGCTATTATCAATAAAAGGTTTTAACAGCAGATTTGATATATGTGCTTCGCTTGTAGGCGTTTTTTGAAAATACATAACATTCTCAAATTCTCCTGCATGCATGTAGGGGCCCGTACCGTTAGTATATTCCCGAGCGGTCATTCCAGCGTTTGCTGGAATTATTTTAAATGACAAGACCTCTTTAATATCTGCTTCTGTCCAAAGGCGTTCTCCACGGAAATGAAAACGAACCTGGTCATTTTCGTCAGGACCGTAAAAACTAAAGTCTGGTATTGCCTGAGAAATGAGTACATAATCCGGGGAAACACTGCCGATTTTCTGAATGCGTTGTAGGGTGAATTTTAAATCTCTAGCGGTGAAAAGTACCTTCTTTTTTTCAGTAATAGTTATCATATCTTCTTGCATCGAGACCGCATAACTGCTCTGCCAGGATTTCCCTGGTTTGAGTTGTATGGTTACATAATTCTTTTTGTCGATATCAATAAACTCGCCTAATCCATTTTCATAAGTGATGCCGCTTGGATTTGCAGATACATTAAAGAGGCCATCAAACATTACTTCATCTAGTTTGTCAGCGAGAGGAACAGAAGAAGGTAAATGGGGGTCTATTCTTGGTTTCTGGTGGGAAATGTATGGTATGATAACTTTTCCGCTGAGATCTTTCTTGAATATAAAGAACCAAATGAGGAACGCTGCCACCAAGGCGAGAATAATTCCAAAAATTATCAGGATCTTTTTCATAGCTAACTCCTTAGTGTTTTTTAATAATTGGCTTTTGAGCCATTACGCTTATCGGTATAGGTTTAAATGAATTGTGTTTAAAATAGATGTCTACATAATTGCTTTCGTCTTTTTTCATACGTACCGGAGAAAGCTGGCATTCATAATTATTTTCGGCGTTTGGAGCCGTAATGGTAAAACGGCCTTCATTTTTTAAAGGCGTTTTGTTCAGAGTTATTTTTTCGTACCATTGCTCTGACGTGGCGTTCTTCGCAATTTCTTCAGGTAGTTTGATATTTACATCATATACAGGAAATTTTGCGTCTGATTTGATGCGAATGTTTGTGCGAACCAGATAAGTGTTGGGGCCATGCTTTTTAGTGGTAATAGGAATTGCATATACTCTTCTGTATTTAGCGGGTTCTGTAATCCATTTGGTAGCCCAGGGATCACATTCCCATGTACGCCGTTTTATTTTTTTATCGCTGCCTTTATAATGTTTGCCATGGGACACGATTGCGCGTGCTTTTAATACACCCTTTTTGTGTGGGGCGCGCATGAACTCTTTATATAAAAGGGTAATGGCTTTGGCTGGGAATTCATTCTCCTTAAGTTTTGCCAGATGTGCAACCAGAGCTTCTTTGCGTTGAATGAGCTGGCCTTTAGTACCTGAAGAAAATTTGATATCATAGGCTGGTAAAAATACCGAGTCTGAATATAGAGAATCTATGTCCACAAGGGTGTCTGCTTTGTTTTCACAGAATTGATTAACCCGGTAGCGGGTGAGATTATCCACTTTAATGTATAAGGAGTCTTCCAAATCATAGACCACACTGTCTTTGAGTGATTTGATTTTTATAGGATTGAGAAAATTTGTATCTCGATGCAGTTGAGAAAGTCCTGACTCAGCCTTATACCATACATATTTCTGTAACGCTTCACCGATATTTTTGGCCTGTTCCGAAACTGACTTTAGATCGAGGTCTTTGTATTTATTTAACAGAAACCCGAGGTGTTTTTTGTCTTTTAGGATACCCAACATGGCCCGGTAATCTTTTTCTGCCTGTAAAGCATTCACTTGTCTAACGATGTTATCGGCTTCATTTTTTTTCTGGTAGTGTTCGGTCAAAGATTTTTTGAGGTCTGCAATGGCTTTATTTAAGGCTTTTGCACAAGAAAACTCAAGATATTTTCCGTTTGTCGCATCCAGAGGGTTGGGAAGTTTTGCCTGTAGTTCAGCTAATTCACGGACAATTTTTCCAAAAATCCCGTCTTTGGGCATTTGCGGTAAAGCTTTTATTGATGACTCTATTTTGTTCAATGTGTTTTGTGTCGAAAGTACTGCAAGACTCTTTTTGTCAAAATCAGTCAGGAAAGAGGTTTGAAGATCGTAATCTGGAGATTGTTTGGTCTCGGAAGCCTGATAAAGTTGTGCAATGCGTTTTAAAACCGGTAGACGGTAGAGTTCTGCATCAAAAGGTTCAATATCATTTTTACCCGCTAACAGGCCATCATAGTAAGGGGGGATGGTTGTGAGTTGGGCTTCCAGAATAGAGCGGCATTCTTTCAGGATATGTTCCGGGTAACCTTTTGTACCTGAGAAGTAACTAATGAAATGTTCTACATGATTGAGAAATACACCTGGATTACCCTTTGACTTCTGGATCTTATCCAGGAAATGGACAGTGGCCAGATATTTTTTCTGAAAAGCGATTTCATCTTCCAGTTTTTTCTTTAGTAATAAATAGTCCAGATAGGCGACATCTTTTGAATTTAATATGGAAGACGGGAAGATGCTTTCAATATCGAGTAGAGCCTGGTAAACTTTTTCTTGTTTACCCAGATGGTCGGTCATAGTATCAATTGCCGTGGGGAAGTTAAACTTCTCAAAGGAATATCCTTTCCCGATTTGGTTATAGATGTTACGGTCTACCGTATTTTGTTTAAGGATGGATTTAAACTCTGTATGTTTGTTCTCAAATTTAAATCTCCATTGGGGGACATAGCGGTAGTTGAGTTTTAAATCTGTTTCTTCTGGATGTACTTTATTAATAATCCAGTAATAGGTTTGTACAGAGTCCGTGATAGGATATACACTTAAACTGTCAGGAGCATGAGTTTCATCATTTATTTGAGGCCCAACTGTTTTTTTCTTAATGAGGGATGACGTGAGAAAAGAGCTGATACTGTCTTTTTGTTTGATATTTAATACCAAGTAAAAATGTTTTTCTTTGGGACCTGGAAAGGCGACAAAGTATTTGTCCTCTTTTTCTATCTCAAAGTGTTCATCTTCATCTTTTAATTCCAGATATCCTTTCTCCAGGCTGGATAACTCTGGTTCTGGCGCAAGCTGTTTATATACAGCACAATTAGTGAAAAAAATGGCAATTAAAATGAAAAAAGCTTTGTACTTCATATCTTGTTTCCTTGCTTATCTGACTCAAGTGAATAAACCATTCTAAAAACTCATAAAGCTGTGGTTTCTTTAAAGAATAGAAAATGTTCCAGAAAATCTTTAGAATTTATGAATTTTCCTGTTTCCATTCTGTGCCCAAAAAAAGAGGCAGTTCAGCTATGCAAACCGGACCGGTTATTACTTTTCGCTGACAGCTATTCTGAATTTTTTGAGCAAATTTTTCTGCTTTGCCAGGGATGATAAGTGGGCTATATTCCGCTATTTTATCTAATGAGGTGTTACAAATAGAATCTTGTACTGTTTCGGCGTTAAATGTTCCCAAAATAACTGCCATGTCAAGAGTATCACCCTGCGTTTCTGTGAATACAACAAAAAAAGGACTTACTGTAGTGGAAAGTACGGTCAGTATAACCTCTTGGGTGAACTGGTTATTAGCAGTTACTAAAATAGGGTCACCATCTTTGGGGTTGTTTATTTCTATTAATTCTGCTGGAACAGGCCTGGGCAAGGTGATTTTTGGTGTTTCCGGAAGGTTTTCCGCTAGCTTAATTGTTGCTTTAAGCGATTGAAGTTTTGGACCAAGACTGGATGAAAGACACGTGACTGGCGATGAGCCTGCCATAATTAATTCGATTAAATCTTTACAAGATTGTAAACCACATTTTCGACATTCCGTTTCTGAAAAATAGCGGTGATAAGCTATGTCCGTAGTATACAGGTCGGCTTTCTCCATGCACCTTAATATATAATCTTTTTCAACATCAGATAAAGAAATCCTGAAAAGAACCTGGTGCAATTACAGGCCGGTTATATTTTTTGGATAGATCTTGGAGGCTGATATCATCCATAAAAAGACCTTCTTCATTGACACTGAAGGGAGGGACAAAAGCGGGGCCTTTTAACGTTGATCTTTTAAGACCTGCTTCAATGTCTTTGCCACACAATAACCCGGCAACGGTAACTGATGTTCCATAGGTTGTATTATCACACTCCAGAATTTCTGATTGTAATCCTGTTTTTTCTTTTAACCGTTTTGCTATTTCCTGTATAAATGGGAAAGGTAAAGTTGAGCTGAGTATGCTTATTTTTTTTCCAGGATTTACCTTGGGTAAATTGGGAAGAGCTTGATAAAAATCATGAAGAAAAGAGGTAGTTATACCAACCCCGTTTTCATACTGTGGGTAATCTCCATAATGTTCCGTTCCTGGTAACGGTTTACCTGCCAGTATATATACTTCGTCTGAAGCATATATGAAATTTCTTCCAAAGCGTTCTTTACAGGCTGTTTGAATGGGTTCCATCCGTTGTAAGCAATCAAGGGCTATTTCTGGAGTAAAAGACTGAATAGCCTGGAGATCTTGACGGTACTGTGTTATACCCACGGGTACTACCGCTATTGATTGTACTGATGGATGTAGGTCTAAGAGATCATTGAGTGATTGTTCCAATTTCTCTTTGTCGTTGTACCCCGGCACAATAACGAGCTGTGTATGCAGTTGAATGCTATTGGCTTTTAGCCAGGTTAATCGATCCAGTATGGGTTCCAGCTTGTGATTGTTTAACATACGTGCCCGTAATTCCGGGTCAGTTGCGTGTACTGATATATACAAGGGTGATAGTGATAATTCTCTGATACGTTCCCAATCGGCTGGCTTCATATTAGACAGGGTAATAAAGTTCCCGTGTAAAAAAGAATACCGATAATCCTCGTCTTTAATATAGAGTGATTTTCTCATGCCTTTTGGCATTTGGTGTACAAAACAAAACACACAATTGTTTCGACATTTTTTTATGCTCATTTCCTGAGGGGTAATGCCAAGACTATGACCATAAGACCGCTGAATGGAAATGCTTATTAATTCTTTTTTGCGAAGAATAACAAAGTCAAGGAACTCTTCGCCCTGACAAAACTCAAAGTCAAGTTGATCAATTATTTTATCTTCGTTTATGGAAATTATTTTGTCGCCGGGTTTTAATCCTGCCTGTTCGGCATCAGAGCCGGCATCAATTTCAGTAATTAATAACATAATTGTTCAGATGGATGGTAGCGTTTAACTATCAGAAGTAGTAATATCTAAAAAATAAAAAACCTGCTGGGTTGTTCAACAGTAACATAATTCCAAAAATAAATTAGGGCTAATTCGTTTTACACATGTCAAAAACATGCATAAGGGCTTTTACCCTTTATGCATGTTGTATGCGAAGTTAGTTCCAGTTTTTTCTGGGTGAGCTTTCTTTTTTAGGGAGAGCCTTGTTTACCTTCATTTTTCTTCCTTGTACATCGGCCCCATTGAGGGCTTCTATGGCTTGCTCGCCGGCGGCGTCATCGGTCATTTCAACGAATCCAAAACCCTTGGAACGACCATTCAGTTTGTCGAAAATGATGTTAGCGGATGCCACTTCGCCATACTGTTCAAATTGATTTTTTAATTCATCTTCTGTCATATTAAAAGATAAATTTCCGGCATATATGTTCATTCGAACCTCCATTACTTACTTGTGTCACTAATTTTAAATTACGAACTCTTAATAATGACACACAATTAAGGGCCGTTAGGCTGACAAACCGCCAAAAAAACGAAATAGACATAAAAAATTAATAGAGTAGAGAAAAATTTTAGCGGGGATTAAACTGAATGAAACACGGTACCGATAAAAAATAGAGGAGCTGTATGAAGAAATGATAATTATGTAAAAGACTCAATAAGGTTATAAACAATAATCTAACCTAAAATTTTCATATTTGTCAAGCAATTCCATTTCAAGCGTTTGATTTCTTCGTGTCTGATTGGCACCTCAAAATAGTGTCTAAACATTCAATCTTCTTCATCCAGGTATTTTTCTGAGTCCTTTTGAGCCTTTTTTAACTGTTTTAATAGTTTTTTTATTTCTTCTTGTGATTTATTAGAAGACTGCTCCTCTGTTTTTAGAGTAGTATCCTGTTCAGAATTTCCTTTGATTGGGATGGATTCTTCAATTATTGGTGTATTTGTATTGGAATCTGGCGGAGTATGGTGTTCTGGAGAAACTGTTTGAATTGAATCCGGATTAACGGTTAGCGAAGTATCCCTACTGTCAGGGGACATAGTTGAGGTAAGATTGTTGCCAGTAGTGGGGCTATCTGGCTTTTTTTGAGGAAGTGTAATTTGTTTCGTATCATCAACTCTAAAAACAAAGGGATAAAGAAGAAATTCTCCTTTTTTATCAAATTTCAAATTCAAAGTAAATGTTTTAAAGATGAGATGATTAAAATTTCCTTCGAGAATAGGAGTAGATCGCCACTTTTTTGTTATTCGGTTCCAGCTCACACGAGTAGTAGGAGCAAGGTATATTTTCAGTTCTTTCATTGGCAATATTGTCATATATTTGAGGGGTATATTTCTGCTCGCATAGGCCAACTTTGAATGGGTAATCTTTGAATTTAATCCCTCTGGAAAGGTAAAGCTGCATTCATTCCAAAGGAGAAACAGAGTGTCTTCAGTTAAGTTTTTTACCATTAATGAAATCAAATTAGGAGTGGTATTGAACACTATTGCCATACAACTGTCATCATAACTATTTGGGGTTAAACTGCCTGGCTCAGAAGGTTGAGTTAGTGTCAGGTTCCATGAATATGGGGCTGTCTGATTTTGCAGGACCGGTTTTATATTAGGCTGACAAGAAATCCAAAGTGGTATTATTGCCAATAGAAAAAAGTGACCTGAGACAAACTTTTGTAAATATTTGGTATTCAATTTTCCTACTTTTAGTGAAAAGACTTTGCTATTCTTTCCAACGTGATTGTTTCTAAATTAAATATTTTAATTCCCTTCTTAGGGGTTTCTTTACCCAATGTTCTCGCTTTTTATTTGGCTATCGGCTTTTTTTCTTTAAAACCTGAGGCTCAAGATAAAGCTCACCTTGATACAAATGCTGTTCAAAAAAATAATGCTCATTTAGTATTACCCAGCAAGGTTTTTAAAGATTCTGGTTATCTTAAAAATACGACTAAAATCCCAAATAATGCAGATACAATGCCTTTTTCTGATAGTTTGGATATTCCTGTTCCTAAGAATAATAAAATCTATAAACCCGTTTACTATTCATGTAGTGAGCCAACAGAGACCGTTTTAGGGTGCTTTCGAGAGGTTGACAACCTTGCTATTATGGAAACCGGATTTCCAGGTTTTAAGAGTAAAATGCTGCATATGGCTACGTTTTTACCAGTCATGTACAAATCTCTTTATAACCCTTCTGCTGTTTTTTCTCCTCATAATTCAGCAGGTTTAAACTTACCAAAACAGGCCAAACTACAAATTGAAAACCAACAGCCCATTCTATCAGAATCCTGGACACATCCTGAAAAATTAGATTCTCCTCTAACGGTCATTAACTGGGAAAGGGGGGCTTTCGGTATGAACCTGTTTGATCTCCATTTTGGAAGAATGTTGTCTGATAACGCATATTTCATTATGGATGTCGCTTCATCCCGGGCAGATAGTGGTGTGTACGAATACGTATTTCAGGTCCATCAGCCATTTTTAAGTGATGGAGTTGGCATGGGTAAGTATTTAACCTTTTTGGAGAGGGACAGTGCCTCATTAGTAGTTAAAGGTAATTTTCCAAAAATCGAAACTTTCTCCATAAGGCCTCGGTTTGGAATATATCTTGAGCCACAGACTCTTGTAGAAGTGTATTGGGAAAGCTTTACCAATAATTCTGATAGAGTATCACCTCGTTGTGATAGTGTTGCTGAACCCTATGAATCTTATCGGGAGGCGGTTCAAACTCTGTTGCCCGCATCTTTTAAAAGTTCTTCTCTAGGTTCTGCACTCCGGATTGATAAAAAACAGGTATCTGCAAACTTACGGTTTGCCAGTTCTTCTTTTGAAAAAGAGGAACAAATGGTTCTACCTGTTCTCCTTGATAGTTTATCCAAACAAGCTGATACCACATCCTTTTATCAAGGTCATATCCTGGATTTTAATGGAAATATTGGCCTCCCATCTGTATTTAGTCATCCGGAATTAGGGTTTACTTACCGTAATGAGAAAATCAAAGGTGATTTGTTTTTTAGCAAAGTCACCATTGATTCTATGGGTGTGCACGGCATACCCATTGATGAAGGGTGGAGTGATCACCAGTCCTTATTTGTATCTGCTTCTCCTTCTGTCTCTGTATTTAAAAGTAGATTGAAAACGGGTGTCGAACGTATGAGTTTAATGCATAATGAATTTTATTATTTGGGGTTTTATTCAATTGATATACATGCTCCCCTTATAGGAGGGCTTTCCTGGGAATTACATAATAGTTTGGGGCATTGGCAGCCAGATTGGAACTCTATGTATGTTATGAATTCTGTTACGAGCCGTTTTCCTGCTCCGGATATTTCTCCGGAAACTCTTCTTTGGTTACAAAACGAATTGAGTTACAATTACCGTGAGCTTGCTTTAGGCTTGTCCTGGAATAATACATCTTTGTATGATGCCATTCTTCCCCAAAGGTTACCCTTTAAAGGTGACTCTATGCGTACTGATGATTCGGCGTTAAGCCTGGTAAATTATGAGACTGAAAAACGAAACATCCTTGGTTTAAATGTTTCTTACAAACTATTTAATTGGAAATTACGCGTCGAATATTCTCATTTATTTCATAGTCAACTTACAGGAAAATCTCTTGATGGTCAAAGCGGAAAAATAAATCCGTTGTTACCATCAACGGTGACAAAAGGCACTCTCAGTTGGGGACGAAGATTTGTGCAGGATCGGTTAAGAGTCCAGATTGGCTGGCAATGGGAATGGTATTCACATCGCTATCAATGGGTACCTCAATTGAACGGGGTTTCAAGGGTGGAAAAAATGGATGAGTTTATTGCGCTTGATTTTCATGCTCATATGCAAATAAAGACATTTATCCTTTATTATCAGATTAAAAACTTTAACCATGATAGATACTCCATAGAACCCGGGAGTCATCCTCCGGGTATTAATTTCCGGTATGGAGTCCACTGGGTTTTTTCTGGTTGAGTGGCCTCCTTCCTGGACTATAGAGATCGAATGTTCGGAAGAGAATATACCCTATGATAGGGAAGGCTTAGATGACGGTGCTAGCCTGGCTGGTTGTTTTTTCTAAAATCCCAAGCATATCTTTTACCGATTGATTCATGCCAAGCAGTGATGCCCGACTGATAATGGAATGACCAATACTGAGTTCCTGAATTTCAGGGATTGCTGCGATATAATGCACATTTTGATAGTTGAGCCCGTGACCGGCGTTTACTTCCAGACCACTTTTTACTGCCATTTGAGCCATTTTTTCGATTTTATCTAATTCCATTTGCCAGGCCATATCATCTTCACCATAATCAAATGCATTACAATAAGAGCCGGTATGAAATTCCACACATGATGCTCCGGCTTTTTTAGCTGCTTTAATCTGTTCTATTTCAGGATCAATGAAACAGGAAACATATATATGATGGATTTTAAGGGAAGATGTGACTTTTTCAAGCTCATTAACCTTTGCAGCCACATTAAGCCCACCTTCAGTGGTCAGTTCTTCTCTGCTTTCAGGTACAAGAGTAACCATATCTGGAAGCGAATCAATTGCAAACTGCACCATTTCAGGGGTTGGAGCCATTTCCAGATTAAGTTTTGTGGATATCGTTTGCCGGAGTATTTTTACGTCCCGCTCCTGGATATGACGTCGGTCTTCACGTAAATGCACCGTAATGCCATTTGCACCTGCCAGTTCCGCCAATACTGCTGCGGCAACAGGATCTGGTTCTCTGCATTTGCGTGCTTCGCGAATGGTGGCAATATGATCAACATTTACACTCAGTTTTGGCATTTTTGACTCCGTGTGTTAGAAAAAATAAAATATATGAATAAATTGGATAAGGCTCAAAATACGTCTAATTCAGAAAAAGTTGTGAAGAGTAACCCCGAATTGCTTTTTTGTAATTTCTCAACTTGCTTATTAATGATCTTTAGTGCTTGTGAAGAATATTTAAAAACTAAAATTGCTTCACCGCTTTTTTGTGCTTTTATAGTGCTTTTATTAAATCGGAGTAAAATCTGTTCTTGAGAATTTATTTGGCGTGATCGTCTGCATAATACATTCTCTTTTCGTGCAGTCTGCCTGGAAAGACTGCGCTGCGAATTGGTCAGATCCAGAAAACTGAGGCTTTTTGGACCGGTAAATTTAAAAATATGTGTGAGTAGATTGGCATTTTCTATAGCGCGGTCACCCATGTAAGTAGCAAAACCTTTTGCTTCGGGTAGGATTGTAAGTTTCTCTGAAAGTAATTTATCAATCTCATCTAAAGAAAGATGAATAAAGAGGGCACCTTCCCCGGGCTTTTTATAAGGATAATTATAAGGCTCCATTGGTAATAACAGAAGTACTTCATCCTGGGTAAGTGCTGCAAATGTCAATAACTTCTTATTTTTAGTATAAGGATTTATTATCAGATTCTTTTTCCATTTCAATTCTGCCAGTAAATTGAAATCTTGTGGACCCACTTCATCTAGCTCTGTAAGTACAATAACAACTTTTGCATATCCAGAAAGCTTTTGCATCCCGTATCTAATTCTAATCTGAAATTGTTCTTTGCCCTTTTGTAGGGTTAAAAGGATAGAGGTTTTTTTTGATTTAAGCTTTTGTCCGGATAGAAGAATTATTTTTTGTTGGATGCAGATATTTTTCGCTTCCAAGGTGTATTCTATCAGGGATTTGCCTTTTGGCAGAAAAATCTCATAATAATCCTGCTTTCTCTTCCTGATATTCTTTTGATTTACCTTATATTTTCCTGAAAAATAATCGAGAAAGTTTAAATGCCAATTGTCTTTAAAATGGGAAATCTCTTTTGTTGATTTTGAATTCTTTTCTTTTAACTTCTTTGTGTCAGAGGGAGGCGGGGCCGGTTCTGTGTCCTCTTCTTTCACAACTTTTGAAAATTCGGGAACCTGAATAACGGTGGGTAAAAGTTTTCCAACACCTATTATTATCCCAATGAGTAGAGACAGAAAAAAAAATCGTTTGGCTAGTTTCATTGTAGGTTAAACTACACTCTGTTAATACAGAGATCAAATATCCCGGTTAAATTCCGGGAACTTATGATATCGCTTAAATTCGCATCTTTTTTTCCCATAATACATAACGGGAAATTTCAGCCTGATTTAATGCTTTTTTTATTAATTGGTATGAGGGACTTTGTTTTGATTCCGGATTGTTTAAAAAGGTTTTATACAATTCATAATTATGCTGATCCGGCCACACTTCTATGCGGCCTCTGAGGCTTTCAGTAGAAGGGTGACGTTTTAGTTTATACCCAAGATAAAATTTCTCACCCGGCAACAACCGGGTATCAAAAACTTCAAATTTAAGGTCAAGAGACATTTTCCTGCCTATAATACCAGTTTTTACTGAGCTTTGTATTATATTACCCGAGCTGTCTAATTGCTCCAGGATTACTCGTATTTGAGAGTTTATATAAGTAGGTACTCTATGGGCTGCCCCCAAATTAGTGACTGCCAGCTCTGCAATGATGGAATCCTTACCTTCTAAAGGAGGGTGTCCTTTAAAGGGAGCTTTTCGTTCACCCCGTTGTTTTAGTACGAGTTGTATGGATAGGGCCTCTTTTACCGTGGCACTATCCCGGATGCCTTTAAAGAGATGTTTTTTGTCTGGCATATGACATTTCTGACAGGTCATGCCAGCCGCTGACAATCTTGTTCGGCGCCATTCTTCACCCGTCTCTAGTAATAATTTCCCATTAACTTTCTTATTACCAGGTTGTAAATCATGACAGGGTGAGCAGAATGCAGAAGAAGAAAATTCATTTTTTATGATAAATCCATTATGCTTATTCTGGTTTGTGTTGGAGCTGTCGGGAGCAGGACCGAAGTATGTCCTTTTCCGGACATGGCATCCAATGCAGGTTACTCCTTCTTTGTATAGTGTTTGGTTAAAAGCAGGATTCACTTTCCCATTGGTGGTTTTTATTGACTGCTCCACAAGAGGGTTGTGGCATTGGTTACAATTTTTTGAAATATGTGCCGGCAAGTGCATGTCCCTGGAGAGTTGGTGAATAATCCCATTTTTCGTTGAATGGGCATGCATAGACCGGGACCAATCTGCAAATTGATGGGGATGACAACTTTTACATCCTTCTGCAGAGATGTCTTTTTCTTCCTTAGTCCAATGGTAGGGAGGATTACCTTGAAAAGGAATGGGAATTGACCAAAAGTCTTTTAGCCATGGAGAAGGGGTTAAAACAGACGAAAAAGCCTCAAGACTATCAAGCGGTAATGCATGGGTGGTTTGTGGTGTGTTTTTTACCGGAATTTTATGTTTGTCTTTTTTCGGGCAGCCTGTAAGCAATATCCAGCAGCTTACAGACAAAAGAAGTAGCCGACAGGGGTGTTTGATTAAAAGGGTATTCATTGTTGATGCGACTGAAGTATCTGGTGCAGTTGTCCTGTTAAATATACCGGTAAAGAAAGAAGCGAATAGGTTACTTTTTTTTGTAATTGTAAATGCATCATTAGTTTTAAATACCTGATGCATTACAAGTTAATTTAATTTTTCGATTAAATAATTATTCGTTTAATCGTTTAAACTATACTAAACGATTCAGAAATGGTACTTTTGCTTGCCGGTTTATTGACAAAAAATACAAAAACCGGGAAGATTGTATAACCAAGATTATCTAACAAAATAAAGAA
>JADFYW010000259.1 GCA_015232855.1 Fibrobacteria bacterium | reverse complement strand
GTATAGCATTTATTATGCATATCAGTCAAACGGTTTTTATTATTTATGCATAATGCAATTTTGTATATTATATTTTAATTTATCTGTATAATACAAAATGGTATAATAAATGATTGTCTGGAATTTTATAAACTAAACAGCCGGAATGGAAAACTATTCTTCTTTATTTCTGACCAATGAGGCAAAAATACCCAAAAAGCACAGTACAGCAAAGATACCGAAAGACAGCTGAGCGCTTTTAAGAAACATTGGAAACTGCTCTGGCCCTATGCTTACCTTACCAATAAGCATGGAAAATATCATCATCACCATACCCATACTAAACATTTGGCCAAGAAGGCGCGTAGTTCCCAAAATACCTGAAGCAACTCCATAACTACGTTTTTCCACACTCCCCATTGCAGCATTAGCATTTGGGGAAGAAAATAGAGCAAAGCCAATGCCCTGAACAACCAGGCAGGCAATAACATAAATAAGAGATGTTTGTTCACGAAGAAAGACAGACATTACAAGACCAAAGCCAGTAAATGCCATCCCAACTGCCGCAACCCGTCCCGGTATGATTTTGTCGGACATACGTCCAGCCATAGGAGAAAAAGCCGCCATTATTAATGGTTGGCTTACCATTACAAAACCTGAGATTGTTGGACTCAAACCTTTGTTGTATTGTAAATAGAGACTCATGAGAAAGCCCACTGAAAAGGTTGCACTATAGTTAACCAGTGCGGCAACCATAGAAAAGCCAAATACCCGGTTTTGAAAGAAAAGCCCCAGGCTTAATACGGGATGCTCAGATTTTATCTGCATACGGATGAAAAACAACAATCCAACACCCCCCCCAACAAAAGCCGCTATTCCAAAGGAGCCATTAAGTCTTGAAAACCCAAACATAAGAGCAGTAAGAGATACCCCATAAACTACCGAACCAGCCACATCGAGTTTTTCACCAACCGCTGTACTCCATTCGCCCTTTACCTTAAGCAAGAGATATAAAAGAGCTCCTGTTCCAAGAGGAATATTAATCCAAAAAACACTGCGCCATCCTAACAGGCCGGTAAGCAATCCACCAATAAATGGCCCTAAAGACAAGCCAAGATATACAGCGGTAACGGTAATCCCCAGCACCTTTCCTCTTTCCTTAGGTGGAAAAACAGAAAGTACCAGGGCCATCCCTGTCGCGAACATAAGAGCAGAACCAACACCCTGTAAAACCCTGCCAAGAATCAAAATGACTGCATTTTGAGCCAGGGCTGCAACGAGTGACGCAAGTGTATAAATTACCAGCCCTCCTGCAAGAAAGCGCTTCCTGCCGTAAATATCAGCGGCTTTCCCAAAGGGCACCAGAAACACAGCTGCAGACAGGAGAAAGGACGTCGCCACCCAGTTGAGCATAATGGCATCAATACCGAGGTCAGCGCCAATGGCGGGAAGTGCCACATTAAGGGCAGCACTGAGAAAGGGAGTGAGAAACGAAGTCAGACACCCAACAACAAGTATCGCCCGCTGTTCAGATTTGCTGATAGAGATTGTTAATGGTGAATTCATCTTAGAGATCACAGTCGGGAAATAGCAGCTGCTTAGTATAGTATATGAAATATAACCAGCTGATACCAGTGCTCTGGTATCAACATTAAAATTAATTGATTTTTTTTCTTGAAATTTTCAACCCGCTGGTGGTATAATGTATATGCGCAATACTTTAACAACCCAAACATTAAGGAGGAAACAGAATATGAGTTTTTCTGTAAACATTTACGGTCTGGCCACGGCTGACAACCATTCTGCTGAAGAGCTTTCAGCCCTGACAAACACTCTGATTGAAAAAATCAAGGCGGGCGGTCAAGCAATCGCAACTGCTGCAACAGAGGAGTTTACAGCAGTAAAAAAACGGCTTGAGCTTAACCGCAAAAAAGCCAGACATGAAGAACTGGTACGTGAATTAGGAGAAAAATTCCTGGCACATTACCAGAAAAATAAAGCATCCATCAGGAAAAAAGAATTAAAAGAGTGTGCTGATACTACTCTGGCTAATCTTAAAGAATGCGAAAGCCTGGCGGTTGAACTCAACGAGAATGAAAATGATACAAATCGCGTACCCGCCATATGGTCGGCATACTTATAAAAAGCCAATTATTTAAATACATCGACATTTCGAAATCCTAAATTCTAATACCTAAACCCTAAATAAAGAATGACTTCGTTTGAGAAAAATTTCTGGTTCCGGTCAAGAAAATTTACCATACGAAGTCATTCTAGTTTCTGGTCAAAATAGTTGGTTATGAGGTCATAGTCATTCCGGCTTGTCCGGAATCAGATGTATATGCAAGTTAAAAGCAGCTATTTTTGGTCATTTTAACAAGCATCGATGTTTGATTCCAGACAAGCTGGAATGACTGGGTTGTTAAAATGGTCTGGTTTGAACACGAACTATCTAATTTGAGGATTTGGAAATAAGTCCCTAACTGGAATCATTTTTTATACGAACAATACAAGACTAATCGCCATAACAGCCATACCGGCTATAAGCCCGGAAATAGCTACATGATGCTCCCCATACTCTTCTGCCGTTGGTAGAAGTTCATCCAGGGAAATGTACACCATGATACCCGCAACCCCGGCAAAGACAAGACCAAAAGTTGCTTCATTAAAAAAGTTCCTGAAAAGGAAATATCCCACAAAAGCACCAACAGGTTCGGCAAAACCGGAAAGGAATGAATAGAAAAACGCTTTTTTCCGGCTTTTGGTTGCATAATATATCGGAGCTGAAACAGCGATACCTTCTGGAATGTTGTGAATAGCAATAGCCACCGCTATACTTAAACCAAGGGCTGGATCATGCAAAGCCCCAATAAAAGTGGCCAGCCCTTCCGGGAAGTTATGAATGCCAATCGCAAGAGCCGAAAACATTCCCATGCGGAGAAGTTTCCTTTCGTTTTTAACAGCTTGAGGTACATCTTCCTTAATATTCTGTAACTCATGTGGATTTTGGCCATTTGGGACAACTTTGTCAATCAGTGCAATAAGCCCTATTCCACCAAAGAAAGCCAATGTGGTATAAAGATATCCTGTTTGGGCACCATAAACCGCCGACAAAGAGTCCTTCGCCTTTACAAATATCTCAACCAGTGAGACATAGATCATTACCCCTGCAGAAAAGCCAAGTGCCCCGGCAAGAAACTTTGGATTAAAACTTCTCGAAAGAAAGGCAATAAGGCTGCCTATACCAGTTGCAAGCCCTGCAAAAATAGTCAGGGAAAAGGCAAACCATATATGTTCTGATTCCAAGGAGGCCTCCAGATATGAATTACAAGATTCAACAGTGTATAATAAAATAATATGTTGTTATCGTAAGTAAAGTAGGAGGGTAATTTGAGAATAATCCAGAAATTGACATCATAATCCTGATATCATGACATAGAAGTATCAATCAAGGCATTTTAAAGTACTCTAAGGGCAGTGTTTCACCGATAATCAGTACATTTTTGCGGAATTTGCTTTAAAAAAAGCATTCAACCTGGTTCGACCAATTGTCCTAAAACGTACAGGTAAAAAAAACTTCTATTCAGCACTTAGCCAGACATTTGCTTCATCTGCATTATCAAAATATTTAACCATTTTTTCCATACCGGATTTTTCGATAACTTCATTTAAGGAAATCTTGGTTATGATGCTATCCATTATGGCTGATACTTTTATACATCCGTTTTGCATAAGTTTTTGTTGCATCTGATCATTTGCATCCTGCACATCTTTCGGCATTGCTTTGAGTTTTGATAAATCAGCAAATATTTTAAACGGCTTTTGAGCAGTGGCTATAGCTTTGTCCCAGTCCTTTTCAAAATCAGGAACAGCATCTAAACTTTTCCAAAACCCCCGCATGGTCCAATATATCCAGTTTTTTGATTCATCATATATGAGATCATAATATTCGTTTTTTGCTATGTCTTTCATGACGCCCTCTTTTCCTTGATTAATGGTTTATTCCGGTAAAATACACCCTCTTTGTATAGTCCCAAGACGGCCATAACAAATATGGTCTTTAGATACCGTTTCCCATTTGTTAGAAATAGTTTCAAACCCACCACCAAACTATAATAATTCTGATTATAAATAATGTTAACTCATGCAGTCAAGCTCTTGTTATAAAAGACACTTACCAAGATATGAGACTTATGACATTTCAAATATTATTAACTACGAATTATACCATAATTAATAAAGTTTTTAGAATAACTTTAGTATACCAGATAAGGGTAATAGTAACAGAAAAACCATAACCTCATTTTGATGCAAGTTCATCGATATACCCAATTATTTCACTGATATTCTTCTTTTA
>JADFYW010000258.1 GCA_015232855.1 Fibrobacteria bacterium | reverse complement strand
GCCGGGTTAATTCAATTCGCATTTTTTGGAGCCTTTTTCCTCATATCTTTGTTGTATTTCATTATTTCTGCATCCAGTGGTGACCCAATCAATAAATTGGGATATAAGAACGGTATCATGATAGGGTTGGGGATCTGTGGTCTGGGATGTTGCATGTTTTTTCCTGCGGCACAGTACAAGGAATACAGTTTTTTCCTGGGCGCATTGTTTATACTTGCAACCGGTGTAACTATTCTGCAAATTGCCGCTAATCCTTATGCCGCTATTCTGGGAAAACCTATAAACGCCTCCAGTCGTCTCAATCTGGCACAAGGCATAAATTCCATTGGGACGACTCTCGCACCTATTGCCGGTGGGTTGCTTATATACAAAGTATTTTCTTCCGGGGCCGTTACGGTAGACTCTGTTAAGATTCCCTACATTATATACGGAGGTATGTTTTTTGTGTTAGCGGTTATTCTCTGGAAGAGTAAAATTCCTGCGTTCACCAGTTCTGAGAAAATTGAGAAAGGCGCAGGTGCTTTCCGATTCCGGCATTTGAAGCTGGGAATGATTGCTGTTTTTGCCTATGTGGGTGCAGAGGTGGCCATTGGCAGTTATCTGATTAATTTCATGGGGGATAAAAACATTCTCGGAATACCTGAATCCATAGGAAGCATTTATCTGGCCTACTACTGGGGAGGGGCGATGATAGGACGTTTAATGGGAGCTATCTCTTTAAGTGACATGAATAACCAGGCAAAAAAGTATACCTGGATGGCAATCATAGCGATAATTGTTTTCGGTCTTGTCTATCTGGTGACGGCTATTCGGCTTGATGCTGGGGTTTTCTCCATGCATTTTATGGCGCTTAAACAAGTTGCTCCTTTTGGCCTTTTGATAATTATAAATTTTATTGCCTTTGTTTTCGGGAAGTCTTTACCAGAACGATCACTGGGTATATTTTCCATCTTTTTAATTGTTTTATTGCTTGTTGCCGCTCTTACCGGTGGACAACTGGCCTTTTGGGCCGCTATTGGAACGGGGCTTTTTAATTCCATCATGTGGTCCAACATCTTTACTCTGGCAATCAATAAACTGGGAAAGTATACATCACAGGGTTCTTCCCTGTTGGTGATGATGATAGTAGGCGGTGCAATTATTCCACTTGCTATGGGGGCGGCAGCGGATGTTATTGGCATACAACTCGCGTTTCTGGTGCCCATTGTTAATTACCTCTACCTGGCTTTTTATGGGTTTTCAGGTTACCAGGTAAAAATGCCAAGGACGCAAGAACCTCCGTTTGAGAATCAAGAGAATACTCCACCTGTAGAAAGGATCAACCAAAAAGAAAAAGCAGTGGTATGAATACAGCAACAGACAAACGAATTGTAGCAACACTGGATGCAGGTGGAACAAACTTCGCTTTCTCTGCCGTACAGGGTAATGAAGAAATTATAGAGCCCATTATACTTCCTGCCCAACCAAATGATCTTAACCAGTGTCTCAAAACTATTGAAGATGGTTTTCAGCAAGTCTGGGATAAGATTCCTGCATCATTATCTGCCATAAGCTTTGCTTTTCCCGGTCCTGCTGATTATCCTAATGGTATCATCGGAGACCTTGGAAATCTACCCGCCTTCAGAGGTGGCGTAGCTCTGGGACCGGCTTTACAAAAGCAATTTCAAATACCGGTTTACATAAATAACGATGGGGATTTGTTTGCGTACGGTGAGGCTATCGCAGGTTTGCTTCCGGAAATAAATAAAATGCTCGAAAAGGCGGGAAATCCTAAACGGTTTCGTAACCTATTGGGCGTTACTCTGGGAACAGGCTTTGGTTGTGGTATTGTTCGTGACGGAGAGTTGTTTTCAGGTGATAATGCGGCAGCTGGAGAAATTTGGTTGACACGCCATAAGCAGCAACATGATTGTTTTGCAGAAGAGGGTGTGAGTGCCAGGGCAGTAAAACGGGAATACGCGAGAATGGCCAATCTCAATATTGATGACTGTCCAGAGCCTGATGGAATCTATGAAATAGCCATTGAGAAAAAGAGTGGAAATATACATGCGGCCCGGGAGACTTTCCGGTTGTTGGGAATAATAATGGGCGAGGCACTGGCAAATGCCATTTCTTTAATTGATGGAATTGTAGTAATAGGTGGCGGTATCAGCCATGCTCACAAACTGATTATGCCATCAGTTATGAATGAACTTAATGGTACTATTCAAAGTATTAATGGCAAAAAGAGATCCCGATTGGTATCTCGTGCATTTAATCTTGAAGAACAAGAGAGCCGGAAAGCCTTTTGCACGGGCGAAATGAGAGAAATACAGATTCCCGGTTCTGATACAATGATAAGTTATGACCCACTACAGCGTATTGGTATTGGTGTAAGTAAACTTGGTGCCAACAGGGCCGTATCCATCGGTGCATACGCCTTTGCATTGAATCAGCTTGATAAACATAGGAATTAAAAGAGGAACATCATGAAAAAGTACATCCTTCTTTCACTTATAGTTACCTGGGTAAGTTTTACTCAGGCAGGTGGCCACCTTTTCCTGACCGGAGGTGTTAACCTTTCCACTCTGGGGAATAAAGATGCTGATAAAACTTATCTGCAATATTATCCGGAACCGGGGTTCAATGCAGGACTTGCCTATGAATGGAGCTTTACTAAGAGCTTTGGTTTGCAGGCAGGGCTATCATATGAAACCAGAGGGGAAGCCGGAGGACAGACTCTTCAGGAAGTGAAAGACAGTTCCTGGGCCGTTCGATATCGGTATATTCAATTACCAGTTCTTCTGGTTTTGTCTCATAAATTTGGATTAAACAGGGTGGATTTCCTGGTTGGTCCTGAAATAGGGCGAATGCTGTCTGACGGTGTTAAAGAAGAATTTCCCGTAACCGGAGACACCAGTAATACCGGAATGAGTTATACCATAACGAATGAAGAAAAAAATGATTTGGGCATCACGGTGGGACTGGGATATTGGCTGGACGTATCGTTTGGTGCGGTTTATATTCGGCCCAGTTATTATTACAGCCTGCTAAATTTAAATAGTGCAAAAAATAACCACAGAAATATAAGGTTCCAACTGGGTTATGGTATAGGCTTTTAATGTTCGTGAAAAAATACACAATGCATGTCATTCCCCGGCTTGACCGGGGAATCCATCAAATCGTTGGTATCGGGATGGATCGCCCGGTCAAGCCGGGCGATGACTGTCGTTTTGTGATTTTTATTCCATACTTATATCATTTTTTTTTCTCTAAACTAATGCGTAAATTGTTTTTTCACCTATATTTAATAATACAGCGTCAAAAAGGACTAAAATGAAAGCATTATTTTTTGTAATAGCTATTAGTGCATGCTTGAACGCAACTGCACAAACATCTGAGGCAGCCAAAAGTATAACCGGCAAAAGCATATGCGGATACCAGGCTTGGTTTACTTGCGCTGGGGATGGTGGACTCAATTACTGGCGGCATTGGGGGACACCCAAGCCGGGGAGCCCCATGGCAGAACTCTTTCCGGATATATCAGACTATGAAGAAAGCAGTCTGTTTCAAACAGAACTCCCATCACTGGGAAATGGCCAGCCAAGTAAGTTGTTTTCATCATGGAAAGAGGAAACCATTGATAAACATTTTGAATGGATGAAAACCTATGGCATTGACGGCATAGCACTTCAGCGTTTTGTTGCTGACATTCTTAATCCAAAGTTTAAACCTGGAAGAGACAGTATAACGGCCAGGGTCATGCGCGCAGCTGAAAAACAGCAACGGATATTTTATAATATGTATGATATAAGCGGTACTACAACATCTAATCTGGATAGTATGAAAAATGATTGGAGCGCTACCATGATTGGCAAATTTGATATAACTTCTTCGCCCTATTATGCCCACCAGGATGGTAAACCGGTAATATGTATCTGGGGTATGGGTTTTACCGATAGGGCCGGAGAGGCTGCCCAATGTTTAAGTATCATTAACTGGTTCAAGCAGCAAGGTTGTTATGTTATTGGGGGCGTACCCACAAACTGGCGTACATCATCAGAGGACTCAAAACCAGGTTTTCTAAATGTGTATAAAGCCTTCGACATGATTTCTCCCTGGAGTGTGGGGCGGTTTGGGACCATTGCTGAAGCAAATACTTTTAATACAACTTATATTGTCCCCGATAAGGCCGTTTGTGATACAAATGGGATAGCTTATCAACCAGTGGTCTTTCCAGGATTTGCCTGGTCCAAGTGGAATGACGGGCCGCCTAACCAGATTCCAAGAAACAAAGGCCAGTTTGTTTGGAGACAGGTATATAATATTGCAAATGCAGGTATCACAAGCTGTTATTTTGCCATGTTCGATGAGTATGATGAGTCCACCGCACTAATGAAAACGGCAGACAGTTATTTCACTAT
>JADFYW010000257.1 GCA_015232855.1 Fibrobacteria bacterium | reverse complement strand
CATTCGCCTTCTTCACTGCTGAGATCAACATCCAGAGTCCCGCCACCTGTGGAATAAGCAACATATTCTGCGCCTTTACTGCCCCTGCAGACCCAGTCATTAGGAAACACAAAACGCAGGGGCTTCATGCGGTCAAGCGAAGATAAAATACTGTTTACAAATCTGCGCAACTGCTGGTCTTCTTTTGCCTGGTCATTGAAAGTAGTTGCAGGCGGGGTATCGCCATTGTAAGAATCCCGGGTACCTGCACTGGCAGCTCCACCCATGAAGCGCTGCCAAAAGGTCTGCCTGCCATTTGCCTTGGAATTATCCCGTTGTGCAATAGACGGCCTCCCATCACCTCGCCAGCTAAGCCCCTGTACCAATGTACTCGGTGCAACACCGTCAGATACGGCTGATTCCCCTATTCCCCAGGTCATGGTCACATGGAGCAATCCTGAATTATTCTCCTGATTTTTGCGATTTATTGTTTCAATCTGCCGATCACGCCATGCGGCATTACCGGTATATTCGTTACTGATAAAAAAGAATACATTTGGTTCTTCTTTAAATACATCACAGAATTTTTCTATAATAGTGTCTTGTACCTCCCGTAAATTATCAGCTGTTTTTTCATAAAATTCAGGCAATCCGTCAGAACCGGATAATCCAAAGGCATTTATATTATTTACCGGGCGAAAGGGATTGTCCGGCCAGCGATGGGTTCCTTCTGTTTCAAGTGGAATTTCATCCCATAAAATAATACCAAGAACAATTCCCAGTTTATCAGCTTCCCGCGCCACTGTAAGCGCATGTTCAAAAAACAGCTCATCTATTACTGTACAATCAAATTTATCTCCGCCATCTACTGCTTTTCCCGCACCGCTAACCCGGGCAACCGGATAACGCCTCTTAGCCAAATCAACTCCGGCATATCTGACCGGTACACCAAAAGCAGATACCCGAATAACCCCCAGGGCTTTTCCTGCAGTATCAAGGGGCTTATATTTATCCAGATGTGCCCGAAGATGTTCAAGGTTTGTGGTTCCGTCTTCATTATAATAATAAGGATCATTTAAAAGCCAGAAGGAGCCTGAACCGACAAGGAATACCGGACGGTCTTTATAAACAAGACCCCGTTCACCTATCGGTGAATCAGCGTCGGTCAATTTGAGGTTTGCGGCCTTTGCAACAGAGCAAACGATAAAAATGAGCCATATGCACTTAAGAAAACTGTTTTTAATTCCCATATAAATCTCTTTAGTTAAACCATACTTTCTTTTTTTAAACACCATGTGTTGACAAACAGATGGTGATTCGTGAATGTCATATTACCTAGTTAGATTCTGTTCAAGATTAGATATTTTTGTTTTAAATTTTCTTTGCCTCAAAGTCATCGCCCGGCTTGACCGGGCGATCCATCCCAAAATCGATGATTTGATGGATTACCCGGTCAAGCCGGGTAATGACACGTGTGTTGCATACATAAATATTTACCAATACTGAACAATAACTAATTTTTCGTTATAAAATACAGTCCGCCGGGAAATGAAGCCGCTTCTATTACAGCCCGGGATTTTTCCTTTGCTGTATACCTTCCCATAACCCTTCCCTGTATATCAGTGACGGTAAGTGTATTCTCCCCCTTTTCTTCAAAGAAGAGAACAAGCCAGGAAAGATTTTTGCCGTCATGAACATTAAGTCGGGAATGGCCAGTCATTGCAGTACGCTTCGAGGGTACCACCGTAACAGTCGAATCAATCTCACCTTCTGTCATCATCTTGCGCAAATATATTTTATCACCGCTGCGATAAACAATTACCACGCCCCTGCCCGGGAGGTCAGCACCGTTTGGACCTGTTCTATCCCAAATTTGGTCAGTTTCTTCTTCGGGAACAATGCGGGTGGGTGTGGTGTTCCATTTGCCGTTTTCATACACATTATAATAGGCCTTTTTGTCATGCTCACTCTGATAAGTAACTACTACAGCCCCAGTCGCCTCATCTATAACTGCGTGAGGATGTATAGCTCCTTCACCATGCCCCTCGGAGATATTTCCAAGATAGGTTGGCGAATTAAAAAAGCCATCCAGTTTAGCCATAGATGCCACAGCTCCGGTAGGTCCCGAATAGGACCTGCGTAAATTACTGACTATAACTACTGTTGAGTCTGCACCAATAATAAAATCTGCGCCCTCATTAATAACAGGATTTGCTCCGGAAGCCAGGGTCATAAAACCCGCAGCCGGCCCTGAACTAAACTCCTCACCAAAGTCGACAGGACCTGCCAAATGATAATCAATATCTTTTCCCTGATAAACCAAATACCACTTTCCCATAAATTCATGCGCACTTCCTAAAGACGACCATTCTGTGCCTGCAGAAACCGGAATATGGTCACTCCAGGTGCCGTCCGCTTTACGCCAGCGGTACCACTGGGTTTTATCAGTATTAGCTTTATTATTTACCCAGTAAGCAAAGAGCTTATTGCCCTCAGAATCAAAAGAAATATAACAGGTGGTCGTTCTTCGGTCCGAAGCAACGCCAAGGCTTGCCAGGTCTTCTAATGCAACCACCTTTTCGGGAGCTATCCATTTACCATCTTTTTTGGTGGTATACCAGATAGACTTAGCCTGACTTGCAATGCCGACATCATACACTACATGAGGGTTCCCCTGATAATCCAGAAATACCCTGGGATTCCATATGTCTTTTACTCCGGGAGCATATTCTTCTGCCTCGCCCAGGCTGTCAAGAGTGGGGCCGGTACGGTATTTTGTTGCAAAGAGTACATGAATCGTCCCGTCTTTTTCCGTAGAAACCCAGCCCTGCCCCTGCAGCCAGCCGCTGGTGGGACAGGCTCCTACTAAGTATGACTGCTCAAGAGTAGCAGCAAGGGCTGGCAAACACATAATAAACATCACCCCAAGTACCACTCCTCCTTTTTTAACGCAGTTCCATATGTTTGCAATACATAAAGGCTGCCGATTCCAATTATTCATATTTACCTCCAGGCACTTAAATTCATGCTGTTATTTTTACACCTTTTTTCCATGGGATACCCAGGCACTTCAATTCCCATGATTTTTACCCCCATAACACAATATATCCGGTGGATTATTCACTTACCTGACCAAATATATTCGTTTAATAAATGCACCCGATTCCGTATGCGCTTTTACAAAGTATACTCCTTCCGGCTGGTCTGCATATGTCCAGAGATAAGCATTGGTGTTTTCCGAATCAGAGGATTGTGCTACAGCGTTATTTTGCAAAAGTGCCGGATTAAGCGAGTAAAGCTCTTTTCCCAGCATATTATACACCCCAAGAAACTGAACCCGGCCATTTATAAACATGTTTAATTCATTTTTGCCCGCATTAACATAGACTTTTAGCCCCTCTGTATACTTATTGCTTAAAACAGGTTCCGTATTTACCGGCATTTTTACCTCTCCCAGATGAAGCACCCAATCATCATTATCAGGCTTGGTAAATGTTTCTGCAGCCGAGCCACCGGTAACCATAAAGGAATCTTCAAACGTTCCTGTAATGGGATTAAAAAACCGGGCACTAATATCACCGTCAACCGCAGAAAGATCGACAGTAAAACTGCTGCCGCTTTGTGAATACACCAGGTATGTCTCACCTTCTTTTGCCAGGCAAACCCCTGTTGAAGCAAGCGAAGCTTTGGGTGTCATTCCACTGAAATCAATTCCTGATTCATTAAAGAATCTTGCACAGTTTCCTTCTGCTTTCAAGGTTTTAAGATTTTCGTTCATCACCTGTGCCATAGCTGCTTTAGAAGTAAAACCCCAGCTTGCATCATTCTGCACAACAAACCCGGCACCAGCCATAGCAGTCCCCCACATAAGACGCATATTAGCATCAAACAATTCCGGTTCACCACGGTATTCCGGGACCGGCTCAGAAAAATAGATCGGTTTAACCGGTGTTTTACCAAATTCTGCGCTGAAATGGTTAAAAGAAGACGTTACATTGGTATTTGCGTCCCAATTGGGTTTATGGAGAGAAATAATATCACAATCATCTTCTCCCCTGAAATCATCACCACTTACATGGTCATCATTTACCATAAGCAAACGGGTAGTTCTCGCCTTGCAAAACGCAAGAAAGTGTACCTGAAATCGTCTGAAGTTTGACTGGTTATACCACTCTCCTTCATTAAAAATCTCATACATGATATTTTCATGTTTCGCTGTGGTCTCAATAACTTTTGCAACAAACTTTTCAAGATAATACTGATGCTTCTGCTGCCTTCCCCAGGAGGTATTAAACATCTCCGGCATTTCCCCATTATAATCCGCAAGTTCCACAAACTGCGTATTGGATGTCAACGCACCTCCACGTGCTGCATTAAAAGGATGGGTATTAAAACTTGAACCTTTTGTCCAGCCGTCAAAAAACTGGTACATCACAATA
>JADFYW010000256.1 GCA_015232855.1 Fibrobacteria bacterium | reverse complement strand
TGAGTCCAGGTATTTATGTTCTTAGTATTCGTACGGTAAAAAACAGCTATCAGCACAAATTCTTTTTTGCCGGTTCGTACGGGACCGGTTCTGCTAAACAAAGTGCTTCAAAAAATATGCTGCAAAAGTCTGCGGCAGGAGTGGATTCGCTTACCTTTACTTTACACGGTAAGGTTTGTCTCAAAGTTGAACTGTCTGCTTATGAAGACAGTCTGGAAGACATTATCCTGGATACTTCAAGCATCTATGAAACTTTCACCGATGAGCGGGATGGCGGAATATATAAAAAGGTGACCATTGGGACCCAGACCTGGATGGCGGAAAATCTGAACTATAAGGTCCAGGAAGGAAATTCCTGGTGTTATGGTGATGATAGCACAAATTGTGAAACCTATGGCCGTCTGTATGATTTGGAAACTATTAGTATGGATGGACATGGAAACGGCAGTGATATCTGCCCTCCTCGCTGGCGCTTGCCTACCAAAGCGGAATGGGAAAAACTGGTAACTGCTGCGGGAGAGAGTGAGACTGCAGCCGGTGCACTAAAATCAGTAGCCGATTGGGACTATGATGGCAGTTCTGATACATTCGGGTTTAACTGGCTCCCCGGCGGGCTAAGGCAAGCTTCAGGAGGTTATTCTAGTGTTGGTCGTCGTTCCTATATTTGGATTGGTGAAGGTGCAGCCTACTATGTGCTTAAAGATAAGAAGCAGATCAATCAAATTAATGACGTTGACGGCCGAAGTGGGCATAGTGTGCGCTGTATTGAAGATACCAGTAATTACATACCAATCCTGAAAGATGAAAGAGATGGGAAAATTTATAAAGTGGTTAAACTCGACGACCAGTGGTGGTTGGGAGAAAACCTTAATTATAAACCCGATTCTGGGCAGAATGCCTGTTATGCTAATCAGGAAACAAACTGTGATGTTTATGGTATGCTATATAATTATCGTACAGCAACCGCGGATTATCATGGTAATGGTAAGGATGTTTGCCCTGTTGGCTGGCGTCTTCCCACCTTACAGGAATATAAAGACCTCATAGCATGGGCTGGTGGAGATGATGCTGCATGTGAAAAATTAAAGACTTTTGATGGCTGGATAAATGATCATTCGGGAACTGATGACTATGGGTTTAGCCTGTTACCAGCTGGAATGTTTAACGCTACAAATGGAGTGTTTTCAGAATTAACCGGTCGAGCTTATTTAATTGCGGATAATGGTGATGTTACTCCTGGTGCTCAGGTAGGTGGTCCGTATTGGCTGACCTATTCACGGTCAATGTTTTGGTATATGGGCGGTTTTCAACCTTATTATATGTCGGTCCGCTGTCTTAAAGAATAGTGCTTACCACTTATCTCTTACATCTTACCAACAAATTAACAGTTTTTTAAAACGAACAAAAGGGGAATAACCAATGAAAAGGAATAAACAGTTCAGAGTGCTCAATTATTTTTTAACGGCGGTTGTGCTGTTGTTAAGTGTAGACGTGGCCAATGCAAACTTCCCTAAAAACGGGAGCGTAACAGTGTGGCTTTATAATCCCTATCAAGTGACAAGCAAATGGGACGCCAGTCATAAATATATGAGTTTTGAAGAATTGGTTGAGGCCGGAGTTAATGTAGTCCAAATAGCTACTAATGGAGAATCCTGGTATTATAATATTGCGGAATGGATAGAGGACGCTCATGAACACGGGATTTATGTAGCTGGCTTCCTCTCCCATCATCATGGAACAGTACAGGTGGTTGAATTAAGCTCTAAGTCAGCTGCGCTTGGAGTAGATTTTATGTTGATAGATGAACCTCTTAAGGGCTGGGATGGGAATTGTTTAGCTTTTGCCGATGACCCCTTTAATGAGAGTGCCTATAATGAAATTAAATTATGGGCATATCGGGGGTCAATGCATGATGAATGTCCGGTTATCGTTACTGATGTGGATTGTAATCATAAAATCATGCCCTGGTCAGAACTGGATGGGGTATATAATGAGATTTATTCAGATGGCTGGATGAATTCATATCTTCCTCCTCTGGTGACTTATAAAAACCAAAACCCAAGTAAGTATACAGGGGCCTGGGTGTGGTTATTGGAACAGGAAGAATCTGGAATGCATTGGGACAGAAAATATTTAGAAGCGGTATGGAATAATACGAAAAATGTTGGGCTTTTTGCCTGGAACATGAGGCCGGCATCATGGGAAGGTGTGGCTGGAACAAACTGGCCTGCTCGTGTAGAAGTGTTTAAGCAAGTGGTGGGGAAGGGTAGCCCGGTGGCAGAGTGGCAGAGTTTCAGTCCGGCGGAAGCAGTAAATACCTCTGCTCCTGATTGCGAGGTGCAGGTAAGAAATGCGGGTGTCGGCCTGGATCCTGCTTCAGTTGAATGTTATTATGCCATTGACGAAAAAGACAACGGTAATTACCGTTGGATAAGGCATTATGATGTTTCTGCAACCGGCACAAAAGGGACCGAAGACTGGGTTACGATTACGGCAAAAGGGGTGCCTTTTGAGCAGGTTAGCGATGTAAATAACAATATTATGTTCAAAATTACCAATACCTATAGTGACGGCTATTTCCGCGGGCCGCAGACTTTTAAGCGTATTTATACGGTGAATATTGCTGAAACCGACTGGTCGAACCTCAGCAACAAAGGTGTTGTCAAAAAGCTGCCAGCAGACCTTTTTATTGATGTGCAGAATTCCTCAGGGCTTGATATTGCCAGCGTTAAAACTGAGTATTCTACAGACGGAGGCGAAACCTGGAACGTGCATCCGGCAGAATGCAGCGGTGAAACGGGGAGTACGGATATTGAAATGGTTACAGTAAAAGACGTACCGTTTAAAAAGGATCAGGCAGGACTCAATAAAATCCGCTTTAGTATTAAAAATTCATCTGGAACATTGCTAAAAAGTACTGACTTCGCTGTAAAGGTAGAGACCGGTCCGGTTATATCGGATTTTCTGGCCTCCCGTGATGGAGATAAACTTGATTTTAGTGTAAACCTGTCAGATGAATCTGGCATAGCCGCCGGTTCCCGAGAAGTACCGGTGAGAGAAGAAACGCTGCTGCTGCTTCCACTTGTTGAAAATACTGATGATATATCCGGAAATGGTTTTGACGGTACTAAAGTAGATGCGTCTTTTGTTGAAACCGAGTCCTGGACCAGTGAGGGCGGTAATAAAAAAGCTTTGAAAATGAATGGAATACGGAGTCGTGTATACAATGGATTTGGTTACCTGGGACGACAAAAGGGTTTTACCCTTTCTGGCTGGATAAATTCCGGGAATAAAAACAATTATGTGGTGTTTGCCATGGGTGATACCAAATATTACGGTTCTCTTATAGTGCAGCCCAGGGCAGATCATATTCTGGTAACGGCTAAAAATATCAAGGAGGTAGAAATGACCAGTCTGCAATCAGCTGCCGGCAGTTTTACCCATGATGCATGGCACCATATTGTGGTTAGCTGGGATGGTACGACGGGTAATCTGTATATTGATGGAAATCTGGCTGCCAGCGAAGATTGGAGTGAGTATTCAATATATATGATGAAACCTTTTCATGTAGGTATGGCTGCCGGATGGGCAGTGTTTTTTGACGGCATGGTCAGCGATGTGCAATTGTTGGATAGAGGAATGTCTGATGCCCAAATTGCAGCAGATTATTATTCCGGCAGTTACCGTCTTTCCTCAGACGGAGGTACAACCTGGAGTGACTGGAGTAAGGCCGAAATAGAAGGTGCTAACGGAGCGAAAACCGCAACATTGTCGGTAACAGGCGCAGCGTTGAGTACACAAACGGATTCCCTGAATCGGGTTGAGTTTGCGGTAAGAGATATCAACGGTAATGCAAGTTCACGGGAGTTTATTCTTATGGGTGATGATGCCGTTCCGGTTCATGAATCTGAGAAGATCAATACAACGGTAAGCATGTATCCTAATCCATTCAGAAACAACATGAATATCAGTTTTGAGCTGAAGGAGACGCAGCAAGTAGAGTTAGCTGCTTATGGAATGGATGGTAGGAAGGTAAATATTTTCCAATCGAAAGTATACAAACCTGGAGTCCACACTGTTTCCTGGAATGGCAAAGCCTCCGATGGTTCAGAATTGCTTTCAGGCCAATATCTTGTAAAAGTCAGAATTGGAAACCGGGCAATGGTTCGGAGAGTACTTAAGTTGTAGAGGTTAAAACACACGTCACTTCGAGTAATCATCCTTCGCTCCTGAAAGGAGCGAAGGATGATGTATCGAGAAGTCACCAATGTAGCTTACAAGGAATGAAAATAATCGGTATATCTAGGGACGAAGATTGAAACGGTAAAATAGTAGGCTACTATGGTGACATCTCGATACAAACTCTCCCGCAATACGGGAGAGTTCACTCGATGTGACGAATCAGGGCTAATGTATAACTGAATCAAAATTTGATCAAAGAAGAGGAAAAAAGT
>JADFYW010000255.1 GCA_015232855.1 Fibrobacteria bacterium | reverse complement strand
GTATATATATGGAAAGTTAAATTTCTTACTTCAGCGGGCGTCCATACGGCGGTATATCGCCAGGGAATAGTACGGGCGGGAACGGAGCCTGTGGGGAATTGTGCTCAGTAAAAGTGCTGTTTTTTTGTAATTATTAGGGGTATAATAAAAGTATACAGAAAAATGAGAGCTTTGGAAGCGCTCCGTAATACCAGATAACCAATCGAATATTCAAAAATGGAGAATTTTATTTTGAACAGGCATGTTTCCTTTTTAGGTTGGTTACGAAATCTGTGTATGGTTTTTTATTTTTTACTGTTGTCTGGTATGGGTCAAATGGTCTTTGCTCAGCAGGGTTTTTCTTCAGTTGGTGGAGAAATTAAAGACAGCGGGGGAGAGTTAAGTTATTCCATGGGTCAGGTTTTTTATGCTATGAATAATGATACCAATGGTGTTTCTGTAGCTGAAGGAATACAGCAGATCTATGATGTATCGGTTGTATCAGAAATACTTGAAACGAACGTTTTGCAATTAAATTTATCCGCTTATCCAAATCCTGTTTCAAATCATTTGGTATTACATGCCAAAAATGTCACAAACGAAAAATTGCATTTTACTTTATATAATAGTGCAGGGCAAGTTATTTACCAGCAGGCCTTTGGAGAAGTTAAAACAACGATTGATATGAAGACCATGCAATCTGCAACATATTTTTTGAAAGTATTCAACAATAACCGGAACCTTAAAACGTTTAAAATCATTAAAAGGTAGGTAGAAATGATATTCGCCAAAACCATAATTACAGCAGTACTCTTACTGTCTTTTCTACAAGCACAGGCACCGGATAAAATGAGTTATCAGGCTGTTGTCCGTGATAATGAAGGAAAGGTTGTTGTTGAAACTGATGTAAGTATGAAAATAAACATCTTACTGGATTCAGTAACCGGAGAGGCTGTCTATGCTGAAAAACACTCAGCAAAGACTAACAGTAATGGTCTCCTTAGTATACAGATAGGTAACGGTGACTCCCTTGCTGGTTCTTTTAAAGGTATAAATTGGGCAAACGGGAAATATTATGTACAAACGGAAATTGATCCAAAAGGCGGTGAAGATTATTCTATCACCGGTACCAGCCAGATATTAAGTGTACCCTATGCATTGCACGCAAAGACTGCTTCAAGAGGAGTATTGGTAGAACATACAAATACAGGACATAACTCAGAAAAAATCACTTCTGTTCCTATACCTACGGGTTCGCCGTTTACAATGAGTGTATTGTATTCTCAGAAATTTGACAATCTGGTGGAAGGTGAAGTTTTAGTGGTTATGGCACAATGGGAAGCTACTATTCTAAAAACATATAATGTGATGATGGGTGGTTATGCGGTGTTAGGAGATTCTCCAACATGGACAAAATTACTGGAAGCCAGAGAAATTTCTGAAGCAAATGCGTACAATATAGACAAAAATATGCATCATGGAATAGGCTCTATAATGGGAACTTATTCAGTACCAGCTGAGTTAACTGGCACCAGATATGTGAATATTATCGTATATGCAGCAAGTGATGCAGCTGCAGCAGGTGATAAACTTAAAATTGAACAGGATTACGGGCGCTTGTCTGTGTTACGGTTTAAACCATAAATGAAAACGGCTGTAATCGCTAAAACCCAGTCATTCCCGCGAAGTCGGGAATCAAAACGGTAGGTATAGATTGACTTTTTTACCCATTTACTAAAATGGGACAATACATTGCAATTATGTTCTTGATTCCGGACCGCCTGAGACCTGCAGTAGGCTATAAGGCCGATTCCCGACGTAGCGGGAATGACTGGCAGGTCGATAGCGAGCGTGGAATACACGAGTAACCTGGAAAGACTAGGGGGTGACTGACTTAAAAGTGTAGTGTAAATAATTTAAAATATCCTTGGTTGATTAACTAAATAATAACCTGTATCGGCTTGCGTATTTTGATTATTTTGGTTACTATAGGTTAAGTTCGTTTGCCTATAGAAATGAAGATGCTTAAAAATGTAAATTTACCGGTTCACAAAATATGAGATATTCGCTTTTTGTTTTCTGTAGTGTATATTTCTTGGTGTTTTTTTCAAGAGGACTTACTAGGCCCATTAATGGCGAGTTGTTTGAAATAAGACAGCCTGATGAAACCAAAGTTTCTGTGCGTGTTTGGGGAGATGAATTTTACCGGGAAATAGAAACTCCTGATGGTTATACTTTAATAAAAGATCCCAATACGGGTTGGCTTTGTTATGCGAAACTCTCTCAGGATCAAGACAATTATATCTCGACTGGAATTCAATACACCAGTAATACCGTAGTGGCTCCTGAAGTAATATCTGGAGTCACAAAACATTTACGAATTTCAACCAAAGCTGTAAAAGCAAAACAAGACAGCATCCATAAGGCAATGGGCATTCATCGCGAGCTCCCCCCTCATATGCCAGGCTCGGTTCCATCACTTAGAAAGGTATCAGCTAGTCCGGACACAATCGTTGGTCTGACTATACCTTTGGATTTTCCTGAAGAAAAAGCAGCCGTTAATCGACAGTATATAGACGATATGTATAATAAAACCGGTTTTGGGAATTATGGATGTGTGCGGGATTACTATGAAGAGGTGTCTGGAGGTAAGTTTGTCTATATCAACATTGTTGTTGATTTTGTTACATTGAGCCAGAGTAAGGCCTATTATGATGCCGCTCAAAGCCGGGTGCAGACAATGGCTACAGAAGCACTTACAACCCTTCGGAATCGCGGATTTGACTTTAACAGGGTTTCTATATCTGGCGGTAAGATTGTAGGAATAAATCTTATGTATGCAGGGGAACCGGAAAGTATGAGTAGTGGATTGTGGCCCCACCAAAACTGGTATACAGGCGGGTTTTCTGCTTCTGGAATTAGCCCTAATAAATTTCAGATTACTAACCTGGGGAAGTCCGTACCGGTAATTGGCACCGTTATTCATGAAAATGGCCATATGCTTTTTGACTGGCCGGATTTATACAGTTATACCAATCAGTTTATAGGTGCTGGTGATTATTGCCTTATGAGTCTTCATTCATCAACTACTCCCATGATAAACCCATACTTTCGCTATCTTCAGGGTTGGCTGGAGTTTACGGAGCTTAATTTCGCTGATCCGGGAACCATTTTTACAGCTATCGCTAATTCAAACCATGTGTATTCTTTTTGGGGGAGTACTATCAGTGCCTACGAACTTTATTATGTGGAAGCAAGAAGAAAAGAAGGACGGAGTGCGGATCTTCCTGATGAGGGGCTGCTTATCTGGCATGTAAATACTCAGGGAAGTAATTCCAATGGAGTGTTACCTTTCTATGTGTCCGTTGTACAGGCCGATGCTAAATATGAACTGGAAAACGGCCTTAGTAAAGGTGGCGGTCCTGGTGATCTTTTCCATGCAGGCTATAATGATGCTTTTAATGATAATACCTCGCCAAGTGCCAAATGGGATAATGGTAAAAATTCCGGATATAATATTAATCATATCAGCCCTGTAGGTGGGCATATGTTTTTTCGTTGGGGCAATAGCAATGATCCGTTTATTCGCCTTAGCTTTCCCTATGACGGTGCTGAGTTGGAACAGAATAGCCAATATTTACTAAAATGGATAACCAACAGTAGTAAACGGATGAACATTGAACTGTTTAAAGACGATTCACTGGTACTTGTAATAGACTCTTCAGCTGCTGCAGATAGTTCCTTTTCCTGGAAGGTACCTTTGAGTCTTAAAGCGGGAGATGATTATCATATCTTGTTAAAGACAACTGACGAGGTGCTGAGTGATACTCTTATTCAGAAGTTCTCTGTCCTTAAAGAGTTTCGGATTGACTCCTATCCTTATTCACAGAATTTTGATGAGTTTTCCAGCGGGACCTTTTTGCAGGACAACTGGTCACAATCAAAAACAGATGCCTATGACTGGTATGTATATCAAGGTAAAACCCCCTCAAGGTTTCATCCTGGTGGAGGTGGTACCGGGCCCGAGGACGATCATACCAGTGGAAATGGAGAAAATGGAAAATACGTCTATGTTGAAGCTACCAGAAATATCTCAAAAAGGCGAGGAGATATATTATCTCCAAAATTTAATCTGAGTAACTTGAATAATGCCGAGCTCACTTTTTGGACACATATGTTTTCAACTACGGGAAATATAGGACATCTCTATCTTGATCTTTCAGTGGATGGAAAATGGACAAACGGTATTATTCATCTTGAAGGGGATCAGGGTGATAAATGGATTAAGCAGACCCTGGACTTAACCCCATACGCAAAAAAAAGAGTGATTTTTCGGTTTCGGGGAGTTACCGGCACAGATTGGGCCGGTGATATAGCTATGGATGATTTTATGATTACAGGAGAGATGGTTGTAGGAAATACTTTTACAAGCCAAAAAACATTACCGATGTACCGTCATGGAAATCTCCTTTATCTGCCTGGAAACAGGGACTTTTTATCACTCTATGATATAAAAGGAAAGGT
>JADFYW010000254.1 GCA_015232855.1 Fibrobacteria bacterium | reverse complement strand
TTTAAGTTTTTGATTTTTATAGTCTTGTTTTAACAGCGGTGTGTTGGTGAAATTCCAAGATATTTCGTTACTATCCCAATCATCTTTGCCCCATTGAATAAGATTTGAAACAATCGATACTATCTTGCTATGGGATATCACAGCGGTGGGAAGAAGCTTAAAGTATCCAACATGAAAATGCATAGTTGGATTAAGTATTTTGAAAAGTTTTGAAGCTAGCTTACTATTGCAGAAAGAAAGTAATTGTTCGGCACTTATACTACTATTTGGGAATGCCGAGTGTCCAGTTGCATCAAAAATGAATCCTGTAGGATACCACCTAAATGCACTTTCCGCTGATGTAACATCTGACCAACTCACAGATGCTTTAAAGTACTCAGATATACTTTTAATTGTTCTTGTTGGACTTCCGTATAACTCTGCAGCATAACCCATTACCTCTTCACCATCATTCTCCCAATTAACAAGATATTCCTGGTTTCCATACCATTTCCGATATATGCCTCCTTTATTTAGAGGAAACCATTTTTTTCCTGTAGCTTTGGCTTCTTCATGCGAATTAACAAGCCCAGCTTTCTTGGCTAGTGAAATTTCCCACCATAACCTCAAAAAACGATTATTATCGCTTGTAGCCATTCCCTGGCGAGCATCAATTAGGTTGCCCAAAACCTCTGAGTCAGCAAATATTTTACGAATCTGAGCACTAACCCAATAAGCAATCGGTCTTCCGTGTCTTTCCGGTAAACCTGCCATGACCCTTTAGCCCATACCAGATAAGATCGGTATCCTTAAACTCAATCCATGGAGGAGACCGATGAGAGAACCACTCGTAGATTTCAAGCCAACACTTTCCGAAGTTCATTCCAGATTTACAGCCTGGCGCAAGACCAAGGCACACCGTAGTCGTATCCCAGAGGAATTATGGGCAGCGGCAGTCTTGCTTATCCCCGACAATTCCCTTCATAAAGTAGCCAGAACATTGAGCCTGGGCCATAAAGACCTTAAAAAACGAGTAGAATCTCATAATACAGCCAAAGACTCGAGCCTCAGTCCTTCTTCGAATTTCATACCAATTGATATACCCCAGCAGCATTCTGCAGAATGCACTATCGAGATGGCACATTTTAATGGCAACAGGATGAGGATGCACTTTACGGGCAAAGCAGAACTTGATCTTCAGTCCTTTGCTGAATCATTTTGGGCCGGTAGATAATGATCCAGGTAACGCCGCATATGCGGATAATGCTGGCAATTGAACCGGCAGATTTCAGAAAAGGTATTGATGGGCTGGCCGGTCTTTGCAAGAACGTGCTGCAAATCGATCCTTTTGGAGGTTCGGTTTTTATTTTCCGTAACCGGAAAGGTACCTCAATAAAAATATTGATCTATGACGGCCAAGGATTCTGGCTGTGCCAAAAGCGATTATCCACAGGACGTTTCCGTTGGTGGCCAGAAAAATTTCACGAGAAAACAAAATTATTGGCAGCACACGAACTACAGCTGTTGTTATGGAATGGTAACCCGCAGGCAGCCCCTGCTGGTGAGATGTGGAAAAAAATAGAGTCACCTTCATTTTTCACGGGCCACACGTAACGCGATATGGTACATAACACTCTCAACAGAAAAAGAGGTGTTATATGCGTTATTGTGGTCGAGATTTTACAGAAGCAGAAATCAACTGGATAAAGAACTTAATTGCAGACCGGCCAGAGGTCAGTCGCAAAGAAATTTCAATATTGTTTTGCCAGAAAGCCAAATGGCTCAAGCCTGATGGCGGCTTGAAAGATATGAGCTGTCGTGTTGCATTATTGAAAATGGAGAAGGACAATCACTTCATACTTCCGCCCCCCAAGACAAAACACACCAAACCATACAAAACAATACGCACACTCTGGGCAATAGAACAGCCTGAGATCAATAAAAAAGCTGGAGAGTTCAGCCTGAAACTAGAAATAGTAGACAACCGGAGCAGTGCTCTCTGGAATGAGTTCATCGACCGTTACCATTATCTGGGCTATAAAATATTGCCAGGTGCGCAGCTCAGGTATTTTGTTAAATCTGACAACAAGATTCTTGCTCTTCTGAGTTTTGGTGCAGCAGCCTGGAAAACAGCGCCTCGTGATAACTATATTGGCTGGGATAAGCCCACGAGAAAAAAGAACCTCCACTTAGTTGTTAATAATGCCAGATTTCTGATCTTACCCTGGGTAAGGTCTAAAAATCTTGGATCAAAAATATTGTCTTTGGCAAGCAAAAGAATCTGCTCAGATTGGGAGCAGCGCTATAATTACCGACCGGCTTTGCTGGAAACCTTTGTAGAAAAACAGCGCTTTCAAGGAACCTGTTATAAAGCCGCCAACTGGATTGGAGTCGGAGACACCCGTGGTAAAGGAAAACGGGGAAACATCGATGGAGAAGTTCCTATAAAAAGCGTGTGGCTCTATCCACTTCGTCCAGACTTTCGCAGTCAGTTAATGTTTACTGCCTAATGAAAGTTGAGAAAATAGAGATATCAGCCAAGGATGCTCAAGCCCTTCTGGACAGAGCAAAAACCGGCGCTATTACCCAAGATGATTACGAGATCATTAAAGGCCTGATTGATACACATATGCTGTTAAACCAGGCTGTGGCTAATAAAAATTCTTCTATCAAAAAATTATTGCAGATGATTTTTGGCCACAAGACAGAGAAAACGAAAAATACACAGAAAAAGACTGGGCACAAAAAAAAGAAGACGGTAAAAGGTCATGGGAAAAATGCTGCCGACGATTATACCGGAGCAAAAACAATCGAAATTCTCCATGGCACTCTTAAGCATTGTGATCCCTGCCCTGTCTGTGATGATGGGAAACTTTATCGCCAACGGATCCCAGGGGTTGTTGTTCGTATAAAGGGGACGGCACCTTTTTCGGGAACTGTCTATAAACAAGAAAAATTACGTTGTAACATCTGTGAAAAAGTATTTACTGCTGACTTACCGGCGGAAGCTGGAAAGAAAAAGTATGATGCAACAGCCGCTACAATGCTTGCTTTGCTGAGATATGGAAGCGGAATGCCTTTGAATAGAATTGCCAAACTACAGGGCGGCTTTGGGATTCCTCTTTCCACATCAACCCAATGGGATGTGACAGAGAAGATGGCTGATCGGATCCACCCCGTATACCCGGCGCTCATTAAGTATGCTGCACAAGGTGATGTCATCCATAATGATGATACAGGCATGAAAGTTTTGGAGTTGGCCATTGCCAATAAAAATAATAATCAAAAAAAATCTCGAACTGGAATCTTTACGACAGGTATTCTCTCAATAACTGAGGGGCGCAAGATAGCTTTATTCTTCACTGGTGGTAAACACGCTGGGGAAAACATGGCCCAGTTTTTAGAAAACCGCCACAGTTGCCTGGATCCACCTATACAAATGTGTGATGCCTTATCTCGGAATACCTCTGAGGACTTCAAAACCATACTGGCAAATTGTCTTACCCATGGCCGTAGAAACTTTGTCACAGTTGCCGATGACTTCCCCGATGAGTGTCACCATGTATTGGAAACGTTGGGAGATGTCTATCATTATGATGCTATCACAGCCGAAGAGAGTATGACTCCAAACCAGAGGTTGCTTTTTCATCAGGCCAACAGCGGCCATTTGATGAAGAAACTGCGCTACTGGCTCCAGGAACAGTTCGATGATAAAAAAGTTGAGCCAAATTCCAGCTTAGGAAAAGCAATAAACTACATGCTCAACCACTGGAAGGAATTAACCCTTTTCCTCAGAGTTGAAAAGGCCCCACTGGACAACAATATCTGTGAGCGAGCGCTCAAAATGGCAATTATGCATCGGAAAAATTCGCTCTTCTATAAAACTGAGCACGGAGCATACATCGGGGACATGTTCATGAGCCTCATTCATACCTGCGCACTTTCAAAAATCAATCCCTTTGAATACCTGACAGCACTTCATAAATATACCTCAGCTATTTTCAAGAATCCGCACCTATGGTTGCCCTGGAATTATCAGGAAAATCTAACATCATCCGCATGACCATATCACGCATAGTTTTGGTTAAATAGGCTGGCCTGCCGGAAAGACACACTGTACTTGACAATTTGATCGGTAATAGATCTTTGGGCTGATTTTTTTAAGGATCGTAAATCATATCGCAGACATAATATTCCTACCCGAGATGAGCGTAATTCAGTTTCTTTTAAACCCAATAATATAGGGTAATATCCCACAATTTCCTGTCGGTCCTCCGTCAGTTGCGTATTCCAGAGGAAGTCGTCCACTGATTCCATTCCAAGCCGTCCACCCATTCCATTTGATTCCGTCCACTGATTCCATTTCAAGTCGTCCATCGATTCCAGAGGAAGTCGTCCACTTTTTCACAGCGTAGCAGCGCAGCACAAATGATGGTATCACTTCCTCCTTTTACAATAAATTCAAGGAGGAATGAGATGCCCGCAAAGAGGCTGTCAATGCGCAAAATAAGAGAGATATTACGATTAAAATT
>JADFYW010000253.1 GCA_015232855.1 Fibrobacteria bacterium | reverse complement strand
GGTTGATACATTAACTGATGCTGCAAATTCTGGTTCTCAGCAAGCTGCAGAGGATGCTGAAATTTCTGTGGAACCGGTTGTACCAGCACCACCAACTAAACCAACGCCAACTCAACCAACAGTAACTGAACAAACGCCAACAGAAGAGCCTGCGCCAGCCGAAGAGCCAGACGAAGTAGTAGATGAAGGCGAACTACCAGACGAAGAGGAAAATGCAAGTCCCTTCAAATAAAAATTGAACCGAAAAATTTATAAATAATAAAAAGAAGGGCAAAAACTATGAAAAGCCTGATTACGGGAAACTTCTTTTTGTACTGGCTGTCACAGAGAAAAACAAAAATCCTGTTTAGGGTTATAAATGGCTATAATAGTAAAAATACAATGCATCTAAAAACCCGACTAATTTTATATTTAAAGAAATGATAAAGACCTTTTTAAAACAGGGAAAGCGATTGGGATCCTTAAACAGTTACACTGTTTTCTTTTCGGCTGTATTTATTGTTCTGGTCTTTTGGTTGCTACTGCCAACTCAATATTTAGAGGAGCCTTATTCCGACTACACAAAGTTTTATTACCCCATGGCAAAAAATCTTGCAAATGGAGGGGGGTATTATTATGAAGGTGGGGTTCCCGTTCTCCTTTATCCCCCGGGTTTCACTCTATTGTTATCTGCACTTTTTGTAATTTCTGATGTTTTGCACATCAATGAATCAATGATTCTTACACTTTTTATTCTTTTATGTACCGGAATATCAGCGATTATTATATATCGGTTTTCCCTGTTTTTATGGAATAAAAAATACGCATTTCTTAGTTCGATGCTCTGGGTATGCTATCCTTTATTTCTCTGGTTTACCCGGAGACCGTCTTCTGAATTACCTTTTCTTGTACTCTTCCTGGGGGCCCTCTATTTGTTTTGGGTTGCAATCCGTACCCAAAAAAGAATAATTGCTTACAGTTTGCTTGCAGGAATGTTAATCGGTTGTGCTATGCTTATTCGTCCCATTGGCATTGGGTTAGTGTTTGTTTTGGGCTTTTCTTTACTCTTTATAAAATATCAGTTAAAAATAAGAACAAAGGTTTTAATTATTGCGCTTATGCTACTTGGAAATATTGCAATTGTACTGCCGTGGGAACTCTGGGTATACCAAAAAACAGGAAAGGTGGTAATGCTGACAGATGGTAGTGGGATTGCTATGAGGGATGGTTTAACCTTTGCTGTTCATCTCAAAGGGTACCGTCAAGGTGTCAAGATCCCGGATGATGTAAGAGAGATGATGCGGGATATGCACCGTAACCATTATTCCAAAATGGTATCAAAAGCATATATTATGAACTTACTTCGTCAAAAGTTCCGGGAGAACCCTGGGGCAGTCATAAAACTTTACATGATAAAAATAGTACGAAGCTGGTATTGTACCGATAGTCAAAGATATGAGCTGGCGTTACTTGCCATTCAAATCCCCTTTTTATTACTTTCACTCTTAGCAACATATTTCGCGTTACGACGAAAAAAAGAGTATTATGAAATCGCTTTAATCATCTGGTTGTTTGTGGGCTATTTTTGGTTGATGAGTATACTGAGTTTGACCCTTGTCCGTTATTTAGTGCCAGGGATAGGACTTTTGTTTTTATTGTGGCCGGCTCTGATAAAAGGCCAAAAAACAGAAGTTTAATGTATAGTAATAGAGCCTGAATACTGGCTCTGACCCAGAATGAGTCGCAAAAAGTATCGTCCTGGCGAAAGCTCTGGAATGTACAGGCGACTTTGCTTCTCTTCAGCAACTGGAAAAATACCACGCAGTTTACCATGAACATCATAAAAAATAAGCTTGCCTCTTGCTTGCAGATTGTTGTTGATAGTAATGATATTTCCCTGTACTTTAAAACCGTCAATTTGGCTAATCATGATGGTTGAAGCTACGCTATTGGGGGTTTTACAAGAGCCATCATCAATAGTGGCGCTTGAATCGTACTCTTCGTAATAATAGTCTGTGCAACCAAATACCCTTGGTGCGGTAAGAATGGATCCTTCATTGGCTAATATCGACTTTATGGAATATATGCCATTACCGGTTTTGCCTTGTTTATGGCGAACCCTAAGAGTGATTAATGAGAGGGTATCCACGTCTACCGCCTGGGGTGAAGCAAATGAAATAACCAGGCTATTACCAGAGCTCATTTTTGTATCAATGAGGCCTGATATCGAATGGGATGTAACGGATATTATGCCATCGATGATAGTGCTGTTTACCGAAAGAGAAATTTGGGCAGAAAGAAGTCCTTTTACATTTTTAGCATTAAGTTTATAGGTATATATATCGTTACTCAACAGGAATGGGCCTGAAAGCGTATATTGGGCGGAATCAGAAATAACACTATCGGGCCATGCTTTTGGAGAATTGGTCGGGAGAGGAAGGCTGGGAAGTAAACCTGCATTATGTTGATAAAGTAATGCGACATCATGAACCCCCAGCGGTGTGACATTACTGAGTTCCAGGAAGCCCGATAAGCCGTTAATCTCTCCATCTGTCACTTTCTGAAAGGCTAAATAAACATCGTCCATATTTACTACACTGTCGCCGTTTATGTCTCCGGTTCTGGACAGGGCCATGTTTATTATGTTGAAGTTAAAGGGGGCTACATCTGCTTGCAGGCTGTCATTTACCTGTAGACTGGTAATAGTCATTTTGGTATTACTATTTTGACTCAAATTGGAAACCCCAAAGCAGATATCCATGATATGCAGGATGTCAGCAGATATAGGATCACTTGTCCCTGTTATCTGGAAGCGCAAACTATCGGGATGCAAAAGAGCAGAATTTATTTCCCAGGTATCGCTATAGCTGGCATTAAATTTTGCGGTATCAAAAGACAGTATATTGCCATCGAATACCATCAGAAACTCAAGGCTTTGAATGGTTTGCTCTTCAAAATTATTCAGGAAAACAGGAACATCAATAAATTCCTGGCTATTGGTATAGACATCTTTTGACCCGAGGAAGACAGATTGTGCCTGGGCAAGGGAAGCCAGGGGGCCCAAAAATCCAAGAAGGACAATAGTTCCTATTACTTTAGTTAATGTGTTACACATATTTACTATCCGGCCCGAAAAAAGACGATATATAAAAGATGAATCAGGCGCTAGTTTATTGGTAACGCAAAAAGCTTGCCAAAAAGGAATGAGAGTACGTAAAGTGATTATGTGCCATAATCTCGGTCGAATTGGACGTATAGGCTCATGGTGGCCCAATTCTGATACAAAATACGGTTCAACTGCGGGAAGAAGATCCCGGAATTGAGATAAGTATTTTAGATGTTTATTCAACATGGCCTAATTTACCTCCAGTTGATTGAGGTAACGGAAAAAGGTACTCCTACTCATTCCGAGCATTGCTGCAGCTTCTTCTTTGTTGCCTTTTTTCATGGCAAGGACCCGGGAAATAAAATTTTTCTGGAATTTGTGAGTGGCATCTTCCAGTGTTTCGGCTTTTTGTTGCAGAGAGGCCATATCCAAAGAAATTAAAGGGCCATCAGAGGTAAGCAAAGAAAGATGAATAACATTTACCAGTTCCCGAACATTACCTGGCCATTCATGGGTCATTAAGGCTTGTATGGCTTCAGGATGAAAATCTTTAATTGCTTTTTTTGGATATTCGGCTTTGTATTTTTCAAGGTAATGATAGGCAAGCAACAGGATGTCGCCTTCCCGTTCCCGTAAGGGGGGGATATGAACTATCATTTGGGCCAGGCGGTAAAATAAATCTTCCCGAAATTCGCCATCTTGTACCATGTCTGCGATATTACGATTAGTTGCTGCCACTACTCTCACATTCACTTGTTCTTCGCCAAGCCCTCCCACTGGTCGCACCAGACCTGATTCGAGTACGCGAAGTAGTTTTGCCTGTAGACTTAAATCAAGTTCAGCAATTTCATCCAGAAAAATAGTACCATTGTTCGAGGCCTGGAAGAGTCCCTTTTTATCACATACCGCCCCGGTGAAGGCACCTTTTTTGTGACCAAATAATTCACTTTCTAAGAGTTCTCCCCTGAGTGAGCTGCAATTAACCGCTACAAAGGGCCCCTGTTTTCGTTCGCTTTTCAAATGAATATAATTGGCCAATACATCTTTTCCGGTGCCTGTTTCGCCCTGAAGAAGGATGCTAATAGTTGATGCTGCTACCGGATTCACCCGGTCCAATACTTTTTGCATGGCTTGTGACTGGGCTACCAGGCCACTTTCGGCCTCAGCTCCGGCTAAGCGTCGAATGGTTTCACGTTGCTGACAAATATAATCCACATTGTGAATGATCATACCGGCGATAAGAGCGTATACATCAAGACTCTCAAGATCGGGGTGAGCATAAGAAATCTCCGGCTTTCTGCAGCCGATATAAATAAGCCCAATGATGTTACCCGAAATAATAATAGGAGTGCACAAAACGGTGTTTAGTTTTAAAGCGACTATACTTTTTGCGGTGGCATACTTCGGGTCGTGCAGGGTATTTGGGATAGC
>JADFYW010000252.1 GCA_015232855.1 Fibrobacteria bacterium | reverse complement strand
ACAACGATTTACCAAATAAAACAATTATAATTAATATACCTCTTGAATATTAAAGAAGCAAAAAAAGTACTGTGGTCAGCAGAGATGAGGTCTAAAAACATCCTTTGTTCATTTCCAGGTTAACTCGGCCAATCGCCAATAAAAATAATTTCCAGGCCCTATCCCCCGCCTTGCCCTTTTAAAATCAGGCCCCTCTTAACAGGTTTTTTAAAAAGCCTGTTTTTGTTATCTTTCAATAAAAAATTCAGGAATTTATGCCCATGCAAAAGAAAAAAAACACCATCAGAAAACCGAAACTTTCCCGCATTAAAAAACCAGCACACATGACCCTGGAAGAATGGCAGACAGCCCTTCGTGTGCAATACGGTAAAGAACAGAATTTTAAATTAAAAAATCTTGGTGAACATCCCATTTATTCCAATTTCTCCGTAAGCAATCCACAAACAGGTAAAAGCTACCGGGTCTCCATTCGTGGTGAAGACACCGGCGTTAATTTTTGTTCCTGCCCGGATTACGCGGTAAATACTCTGGGAGTGTGCAAGCATATCGCGTTCACGCTCTCCCGGTTAAAAAAGAAACGGAGGGCCAAACGGCTCTTCCGGGAAGGATACCAGCCGGACTATTCCGAAGTTTATGTGAAATACGGAGGTCAGCGGACACTCATGGTTTCCATCGGCACTTCCGCCCCGCCCAGCGCGCGCAAGATATATACATCGTATACCAACAAAGACGGTTCCCTGAAACCAAATGGCATCAGGTGTTTTAACGCCTTTCTTACCAAATTACGCACAAGGGGTCATGAAGTCCACTGTTACGATGACGCATTAGAGCTCGTTGCCCAGATAAGGGACAATGAGAGCAGAATAAAACTCATTAACAAAAAATACGGTAAAAGAAAATCATTAAAAATAAAGGGCATCTCAGCCACGCTCTACCCCTACCAGATGGAGGGTGTTTTGTTTGCGGTAAAAGCGGGCAGGTGCATTATTGCCGACGAAATGGGACTTGGTAAAACCATCCAGGCCATCGCTGCGGCGGAGCTTTTCGCAGAACACTTCGGCGTTGGTCGCGTACTTATCGTGTCTCCCACTTCGGTTAAATACCAGTGGATGTCTGAAATCGAAAAATTCTGCCGCCGATCCAGCCTGGTAATCGAAGGCCCCCTGCATAAACGTAAAGACCAGTACAACCAAAACGAATTTTTCTCCATTGCCAGCTACGAGCAGATTTATCGGGATGTGGAATATGTGAACAAAGCGGGTTTTGACCTCATTATTCTGGACGAGACCCAGAGAATAAAAAACTGGAAGACCAGGACGGCCCAATCCATCAAAGAACTTAATTCTGCTTATGCCATTGCTCTTACCGGCACTCCCCTGGAAAACCGGATAGAGGAGTTACACTCTATTGTTTCTTTTATTGACCGTTACCGCCTGGGACCGCTGTTTAAATTTTTGCACGCCCATGAGGTGCATGATGAGAAGCAAAAAGTAATCGGATATAAAGACCTTGGCAGCATAGGAAAGACACTGGAACCCGTACTTATCCGTCGAAACAAAAAACTGGTGCAGCAGCAGCTCCCGCCCCGGCTGGAAAAAAACCACTTTGTCGCCATGACAGAGCTACAAAGCGAATATCATGAAGAAAATGCCGAGATAGCAGCGAAAATTGCCGCCAAATGGGCGAGGAACCACTATCTCTCAGAAGCCGACCAACGGCGTTTAATGATAGCACTTCTGCGTATGCGCATGGCCTGTGATGACGCTTATCTGGTGGATAAAGAGAATATATCCGGCCACAAGGTAGACACATTAAAAGAAGTATTGGGGGACGCACTCGAAACCGAAGATGTTAAGGTAGTTATTTTCAGCCAGTGGACCACCATGCACTATCTGGTGGCCGAAATGCTCAATGAATTGGGTATTGGTTATGTCTACCTGCACGGTAGTGTGCCGGCCAAAAAGCGCCGGGGCCTTATGGAAGACTTTAAAAAGGACCCAAACATCAGGGTCTTTCTATCAACGGACGCAGGACAGACCGGACTGAACCTTCAGAATGCCTCGGTCATTATTAATATGGACCTGCCCTGGAACCCGGCTATCCTTGAGCAGCGCATAGGGCGGCTTCACCGCATCGGACAAAAACGTTCGGTACGGGTCATCAATTTTGTGGCACGAGCTACTATCGAGCACCGCATGCTTGAGGTGCTTAAATTCAAGAAATCAGTTTTTGGCGGCGTGCTGGACGGAGGCGACAACACGGTAATGATGGGTGAATCACGCCTGAAGAAATTTATGAAGGAAGTAACGGAGATAACCGAATCGCTGCCCGAAACTCCGCCCGCAGAAGATTCATCTTTCACGGCAACTGGCCAGGATAAAAAAACTCCCGATTCCGCGAAAGAAATTAAAACAAGAGACAGCGAAGAAGATGGTTTGTCTGCCCTGATTGAGGCCGGTTCGATGTTATTATCCTCCCTCGTTGATGAATTGCGACAACGGAGTGATGACCGTGGATCGAGGAAAAAGAAAGGCAACGCTTCGTTTATTGAAACCGACAAAATCACGGGAAAGCAAAATCTAAAAATACCCTTGCCTCCAAAGGACACCATGCAAAAAATAGCATCGATTGCAGTGCCGTTTTTATCCCGGTTTCTTGAAGAGAAATAATACTAAATAGGGGACTTGACCCGGTATACTTTCAAAAAGATTACTGCAACGTTCAGGATTCTAAACCTGAACCACTATGCACTGAAAGTGCATAGTTTTATACTCAAAGAGTATAAGTTTCATTGAACATTATGCATATTCCACATTCATACTGTTCAATTCAGCTTTAACTAGCGAATGAGACCAATAAATGGGAATACCCCCTTTGGGGCATGATAAAAATGGCAGCGGATAGTTCAACTGTTATCTGTTTTTCTTCTCCAGTTTTCGCTGCTGTCTTTCTATTTTCTTGTCGAGTTTTTGTTCAAAAAGCTGGGCTTTTTTATCCGCCACGTGCTCTATTTTTTGCTGTTTTTTTTTCAGACGCTCTTCCTGGCGTTCCTGTTTTTTCTCAAGCATCAGAGCTTTCTTTTTTGCCTGTATCGCAAGTTTATTTTCTTTACGCTCAAGACCCTTTAAACCTTTATCGGGATGAGAGTCTTTTTTAAATTTGTTTCTGTGGCCTTTATGTGCAGAAGCCTGGGACTGACTCTCCCCCCCTTTTTTTGCAATTCCTTTACCGGGCAAAGGATTTTCAGGAGTTTGTGATTCAATCACAAATAAATGTTTATTGAATGAAGCATTATCATTTGCAACTTCAGCGGCCCGTTTCATATTTGCCATACGGACAGAAAGAGCACGTATAATAACATCCGCTGATTTGTTTTTAGCGACACCCTCATGTATTTTATTTTCAAGCATTTGAGTTTTTAGGCCTGCAGCCCGGGCATCATCAAGTAAAGCCCCAATTTGCTCCTGTTCACTTGCAGAAAATGACTTTCTCCATTTGGAGCTATCTGCAAATAAAGGAGCAGTGCCTACAAACAAGAAACACACTATGAATAAAAACTGTTTCATATCAGTATTACCGAATTAAACCCGCCAAAACCATCAGTTACCTTTTGGTTACATTGAGGATCCGGTATCCAGGTCTGCCCATCAACTACCAATTGATACTGATAATATCCCTTCTCCAGATCCAGGGATATATACCAGTTTCCATCATCACCTTTTTGGAGTTGATGAAGCTGTTTGTTCCACTTATTAAAATCACCGGCAATAGCTACTGAATTTGCCTGAGGTAATGAAATAGAAATGCGAACCAGATTGAGGTCCTGTTTATTTTTTTCGGCTATTTCAGAAGGTAGCACCGACTTAATTTGGGACTGGCTAACGAACCATAAACCAAAACTCAAAATGAGCATGGCTGCCAGGGCATAGGTCACTTTTAGCCACGGTCCCACAATTAGTCGAGTGTGAATATCAACTTTCGAATCTTTGGACAATTCAGAATCAAGCACAGCCTTCAGGATATCATCTTCAAGCCCCTCGGGAACACCTGGAGTAGAAAGTTCATTAAAACTTTTGGTAATTTTTTCCCAATTTCGAAGCTCTGTCTGGCAATGTTCGCAAGCTTCAATATGCGCAGAAACAGCAGAGTTAGAAAACCCCTCTTTTTGAGTAATAATCTCATCAAAATAATTATGAGCTTCTGTGCAATCCATTCGTCTTCTGCTTCTTTTTCCTAAAACGTAAAATTAGTCTCTGTATTTATAAAGAAGTTCGTTTAAAATTTATTTTTGCTTAAAACCACCCGTTATTCTCTACACATTTTTCTCAGTTCCAAAATTATAACCCCAATGTGAACCGAGCGCTATTTTTCCGGAGAAGGAAAATCCAGGGAGCTCTCCCTCCCAAGTTCACCCCCTGGATTTCTTCTACAGGAAAAATGAAAATGTCTATAATCCTTTACGCGCAGAAGAAGAAAAAGGTTACAAAAAAAAATTAATACCACCAGGAAAAGCCAACACTCATCTTC
>JADFYW010000251.1 GCA_015232855.1 Fibrobacteria bacterium | reverse complement strand
GTCTTTTCTCCGAATAGTACACATAACATATCAGGGAATACCTATTGGGACAGTCTTTTCCACTTTTCCGAATACTTTTTTGATAGTACCGAAACCGTTTACCTGAGGGCTTTTGTGGACTTCCAGGGTGCGCCTGTAGCTAGTGGAAGTGTTCAGGTTGTTTTAAAAGATAGTAGCGGAGTATCAGTAACGACTTTATCTCTGACAGAGGCCGGGCCTACCGGGTTTTATGAGGGTCGCTGGCAAACCGATAATGTGGATCCTGGTCCATATGAAGCGGTGTTTACCTTTACCGGGGCCACTTATATGGTTTCATCAACCTCTCCTCTTCATATTTATCCCTTGTCAGGTGTGTCAGCTTACCGGCTTGATTTTAATCAGGACAAGCATGCAGACTTTGTATTGGAGAATAAACATCTTGTTGCGGTGTATGACGGTAGAGAAGGGGGAGAGAAGTCTTTGCTGTATCTTCAACAAAAAACTTCTGATACGGGTTTTACCTTTACCGGGCTTCCGGAGGCCGATTTGGCGGGCAGAGGAGAAGCTGCAACAGAAGGTGGGGCTGCGCCGGTTTTACATTCTTTCTCGTTTACGCAACAGGGCGAGCGGCTTGCTACGTCAGAGTTACAATATAAAGAAGATGTTTCTAAACCGTTTTATCCGTCTCTCATTAGCATATTGATAATAGATGATGATGATGGAAGCGGGACGGATGCCGCTTACCGCTTTAATACTGTACTTTCCGGGTTGGGCCATACTATCACTCAGGAGACCTCCGGGGCAACAAATAGTGCAACCTGGGGTAATTATGATTTGCTCATATGGGCTGCATCTGATGATCTTAGTCCATTTAGCAATGGAAACACTGGTTTAAGGGATGCACTAATTGATTATGTGAATGCGGGCGGACGGCTATTAATTGAAGGTGGTGAGGTGGGATATATCGCAGCTAATAATAATTGGAATACTTTTATGACCAAGGTATTGCATATCCCTGATATTTTTTATGGTGATGGTACGGATATACAAAACGAGGAACTTATTGTGGATGCCAGTTTTCACCGGTTATATACTACACCAAATCAACTACCGAGTACTTTGTATATTAATCCAGCCAGTAATAATAATGATTATGGGAATGCTGATATTTTAGAAGCATTGTCTGATGCCATTATGGTCTATAGTTGGGGAAGTCTGGTGGGTTCGGTTAGCCGAAATCCTGTGGGCGGCATAGTGGCTTATGGTGAAAGCATCTATTCCAATACCGGTAACATTATCTTTTTCTCTTTTGACTTACTGGCTTTGGATAATAGTGCAGATGAAGCGGCTTTAATTGAGAATGCGGTAGAATGGTTGAAAAGTGAGAATGCCGTACAAACTTCTTTTGATTTTTCGGTGGGTATGAGGAATGAGGATGCGGATTATCTGGAGTATATGATATCGGACTTTGATGCCGGTATAGATGATATTCAGGAGATGTTTAATCCGTTGTCTGGTAAACTGGGTGTCAGTGAAGATGATGACCGGTATCATGCAGGGGAAGGAGACGACGGGCTGGTTTTGGATTTGGTTGAGAGTACCTGGACCGATTTTAACTTTGCGTCCGCAGAAAAACATTATATGGCTGTTTATGATAACAGTGATGGGGATGATGACTTGGATAATGTGATTGCCTGGGTACATTTTCCCGATGCAGCGGCTTTACCTTTAAAAGATTTTGCCTGCCGGCGGGATTCAGGTAAAGCTTCCATTCGTTTACGCTTTGATACTGAGACAGGTAATGTCAATAGTAAAGCAAGATTTTTGTTGGCATTTACCCAGGGAAATTTCATGAAAATAGAACAATGGATGCCCTCTGTGGCTATGGGAGAATACCCGGCGCCAAATTTTATGACAGCGCCCAGTTCCCTGAGTGTGTCAGCGAGTCCAGGAAACTGGGAACTTGGTATGTTATCGGCAAATGAGATTGTGCGGTCCACGGATATGGATAAAATCATGATATCAAATAACAGTGCCGTTAATGAGACGTTTTCGCTCCATCTTTCTACGAGTGGAACTAGCTGGACTCCCGGGTGGATTGCTTCAGGTGTTGATATATATGTGCTTTGGGGTCTTTTTTGCGGTACTACAGAAAGTCCCGGTGCTTCATTGTTTCAATCGGAGGATGTCATATTCTCCGAGACTCCTGTTTCAGCCACAGCAACGGTATTTGGAGATAATTCTTTGGGTGCCAATGGAGTTAATGTCCCTTTTGGAACAGACATAAGTCTGTGGTTTCAGTTTCAGGCTCCTCAGTCTACAGCTGATAAAAATGTGCAGTCTATCACGGTAACTATAGGAGCGGAGCAGGCATTATGATTGTTGTTTTTATTATTTATTGCATAATCCAACAAATCCTTACCTGGTTTACCGTCTATTTCATAAGTATGAAAATGTCCCTATGTATGTCATTTCCCGGCTTGGCCGGGCAATCCAGCACACACAGTGTGCAACATAATTGGCTTACAGGAAAGAAAAACTCAAACAGTGGAATGACAGTCCTGGACTTGTCACTCATACGTATGACACCGATTGTTTATCGGGCCATGTCATCTCTGGGTTTTAAACAAAATAGAATTATATATCCGATTTTTTTCACGTTAAACAAACAACAAACAATTCAACCATAACCTTAAGGAGGTTTAAAATGAAAAAAACATTAATCGCTTTAGTAGCACTGGTATTATTTGTAGGTGCAGGGGCAAAACTGCAGGCGGCCACGTCTGATCAAATCACCATTACGGTTACACTGGAGGTTATTAGTGTGAGTGTAACACCTGATTCCTGGGATATTGGAGTTATCAAGGCCTCTGAAACACCGGTGCAGGACCCTTGTGTGGCTACTAATGATGGTAATGTGACTGAGGATTTGACTATTTCTGTTGGAAATAGTGGCGATTGGACTGTAGGTACTGTAGCAGCAGAAAATGTTTTTGTACTGGATTATGGACCGGCTGGTGGTGATTATACGTCTAATATCACAGCTGCTGGCGTAAGCTTAAAAGGAAACCTGGATGCAGATGCTACCCATAGTTTTGGTTTAGAGTTTAACCCACCCACTTCAAGTACTTCTAAGGCACAACAAACCATTACAGTTACTATTTCTGCTTCCGCAACACCTTAATTAAAGGCGCGGTTACATTATTTCTTGTTTCCCGGTTAATGACCGGGAATGAGAATGTATGCTAAAATAATTAATTTGTTTTTGTAAGTTCATTTTTACTGACTACTATTATAGTAGGGGAATTCCCTTATAGTTAAAATTTATTTTTGTGTTATTTTTTTAAAAATCAACGCATAAAATGAAAGATATTATGATTATTTCCCGAAAATCTATTTTGAGTTTATTGGTAGTTCTTCTTTCTTGTCTTCCCGGTTTCTCATTAGCTGATAGCAGTTCTACTGCATCTCCATTGCTTGAATTTGAGAAAAAAATAGTATCTGCCACTAGGCATGAATCTCCTTTGCGGAATACACCTTCCCTTAGTCATGTAGTGACCAGAGATGACATTGAGAAAATAAACGCGTTAAAGACATCTGATGTTCTTCAATATGTGGCCGGTCTTAATGTTGAATCTGGTACAGGCAGTGGAGGGCCTTACAAAAAAAACATCTCTGTTTCCGGTATGCCCAATTATTACAATGTGGTAATGGTAAACGGTATGCGTTTGCGCAGTTCTCATATACAGACCGGGACTAATGTTGATTTGATCCCAGTGGCATCCATAGAGCGCATTGAAATTATTAAGGATGCATCTTCGGCCTTGTATGGCAGTGATGCTTTGGGCGGTGTTATAAATATCATAACCAGACAGGGTATTCCTGCACCGGAAGCTGTTATTGGCGGCGGAGTGGGGAGTTTTTCTACTTATAGTGGAGAAGGGATCGCCCGTGGAAGTTCCGCTTCTGGTAAAACTTCATACAGTATTTATGGAGGATATCAACGCTCTGATGGTCCAGATATTGAATTACCGGTACATCGTAAAGATCATCTTGCTTATCGCAAAACATCGGGTATGGCCCGACTGGATTTTTATCCTGTGGACAAGTTAACGGTTACCAGTTATCTCAATTTTTTAACGGATGATGCTGAATTTCGAGATGCCAAGCTGACTACGAGTGATACGACATTAGTAGCTCCGGATAGCAGCGAGTCTACCTGGTACCAGGTAGAAAATGAATATGAAATGATGACGGCAATGATGTTCATGCCTGGGCTTAATGCCAGTTATCATTTTTCCGAAATGGTGACCGGCCATATACAGGGCTATTATACTCATTGGGATGCGGAAATAAGTACAGAACTGGATGAATTGGCTTCTCCACGCCTCAGTTTTGATTTCAGGTTTCCTGGGAACTTGGTAACTACCGGCGCCGAATATCTTTGGCGTAATTATTATCGCGCCGGTATGCCTGATACCGCGGACCAACACACTGCTTCGGGTTTTGTTCAGGATCAACTAACAATGTTGGACTCCACCCTTATAACGCTTCTGGCAGTAAGAACGGACTATG
>JADFYW010000250.1 GCA_015232855.1 Fibrobacteria bacterium | reverse complement strand
TTTCATTTGCAAATGGTACCTTGTGCAATATGTATTTCTTTATCAACAGAAAAGGGGATATCCTCTCGCCGGGGACTTGCAACCAGCACCTGAGAACTCTTTCCGATAAGGAGACTCAATTGTTTTCTCTTCATTTCGTCTAACTCTGCAAAAACATCATCCAACAATAGAACGGGATCACAGGTGAATTTTCGTTTTAACACCTCTGCTGACGCCAGTTTCAAACTTAAGGCAATCAACCGCTTCTGACCTTGAGAAGCAAATTTTTCAGCTTTTTTATCCTGCACTAAAAATAGCAAATTATCCCGATGAGGGCCAATTAAAGTCGTTCGGAATTGCTTTTCTGTTGATTTAATTGAAAGCAATTTTTCTCTGTATGCTCTGGCCAGATCTTCCTTCTCTAATGATTCCGATTTAAGTGAGCCTGAATATGAAAATTTCACATCGCCCTCGGTCTGACTGATCTCCTGAAAAAAGGAAATTGCTCGAGGGAAAAAATCTTTTAAAAACGCCCCCCTTTCAGAGATAATGCCAGAACCTGTTTCTATCAATTGGGCATCAAGTACTTCAAGCATATCAGATGGATATTTTTCCATATCTTTAAGAAAGGCGTTTCGTTGTTTTACTATACGATTATATTGTCTGAGCGTTTCCAGATACGGTCTGGACACCTGACAAAGAAGGGAATCAATAAAGCGCCTGCGGTATACCGGACCACCATTGATAACTTCAGTATCATCAGGACTGAACAAAACAACTGGGAAATTTCCAATAAGAGCTGATAATTTATTATCACTGACATCATTTACCCGTACCTTTTTCTCACCACTGTTAGAAAGAGATACCGATTGCCAGATCGGCTCATCACCTTTGGTTTCGTTACCCTGAATGCGAAGAGTAAAACTCTCCTCCCCCCAACGAATGAGTTCTTTATCGTTTCGGGTCCGATGTGAAAAGCCCAGGCAGCAAAAATGAAGCGCTTCTAATAGATTTGTCTTTCCTCCTGCATTTGCACCCACCACCAAATTCCAGTTTGCTGAAAGAGAAGTCTCATCTTCCTGGTAGTTTCTGAAATTCCAAAGGGATATCTTTTTAATATTCACGGTTTTTTATTTCCCAATGCAAAAGTGGGAAAAAATAGTGTTGAGAGTGTCATCCGGAGAATATCTGCCTAGCAGATTGTCCAGCTCATTTCTGGCCTGCCTTAATTCAAAAGCCAGGATTTCAACTGCAGGTGCCTGATTTATAACCGAAAGAGCGTTATTTAGGTTTTCAAGAGCCATTTTTATACAAAAATATTGCCGTTCTGATACTAATACCGCATCTTCACTTCCTGATAGCTTACTTAATAATACCTGGTTTAAGCGATGCAGTAATTCAGAGATTCCCTCACCATTTACAGCAGAGGTACTTAGGCCTTTACCCGGTATAAATCCATTCATATCAGACTTATTGGAAACCCACAAATCAAACTCATCTGAGTTATTTAGTTCCTGGTCATTGGCCGTTCCATCAGTAACCCATATTTTGAAATCAGCCATTTGAAGCATCTCTTCGGTCTTACTTCTGACTTGATCATTTAAAACATCTTCTGAATCTCCTATTCCTGCAGTGTCAACCAACACAACTCTTCCAGATTCCAGATTCACAGGAACCTCCACATAATCTCTGGTTGTTCCAGGAGTGGTAGACACTAATAACCGGTCCTGTTTGATTAAGGTATTTATCAGACTGCTCTTTCCTGCATTGGGTTTACCAAAGAAGGCCACTTTTGGTTCATAGTTTAATCTTTTACCTATTTCCCAGCTATCCAGTAAAGTATGTAAACGGTCTTTAATATTCTCAAGTAAAGGTTTCCAGCTTTGATAATCTGGCTCATCCTCTTCTTCAACAAAATCAACATCCAGTTCCAGTTGCGCAGATAGAGAATCCATTGTCGCTTTTAACTCTGCTAATGGTTTACTCAATGCCCCATTCATTACTTGTCTGGCGTTTTTTAAAGCATATTCGTTACCAGCATGAATAAATGAGAGAAGTCCCTCTGCCTGGGTTAAATCAAGTTTCCCATGCTCAAGAGCGCGGCGGGTAAACTCACCTGGCTCTGCCATCCGTATTTTTTTGTTCGAAAGAACTGATTCAAGAATACGTTTGATAAGCAAGGGGTTTCCATGGGGAAAAAGCTCCAGAACATCTTCACCGGTTGATGTTTTAGGGGCGGCCATAAAAACATAATTGAGTCTATCAAGCATTTCACCAGTGCGAACATCTAAAAATCGTCCATATTTCATGATGTGAGATTCGCCCCGTTCGCAATTAAGAGCTTTTAATAAAACTTCCTGGCATGCCGAGCCCGATATTCGAATTATGGCCAACCCGGATACCCCGGGAGGTGTGGATGGAGCGATTATGGTATCAGTAGTCATAGCTAATAGCTTTACATTGAAGATCGTTCCAAAATAACTTTTTTGATTCGATCAATCCATCCTATTAATAAGGAGGTTAAGTGGCGCAATTAGCTCAACAATAAAGCTGAATTAAGCGGTGCATCAGCATATGCTTCAATGAAACTTATGCCCTTTGGGTATAAGAATCCGGAAAGAGTCACCTTTTCTTTTTCTTTTTGAATTTGGGTGATCCATCTTTTTTAAGGCTTATTATTTTCGGTGCTGGTATTTTTCTTTTCACCAAAACTGTCTGCACAATGGTAAAGACATTTGAAATCGTCCAGTACAAAACAAGCCCTGATGGAAATGAAGCGGAAAAAAAGAACATCATAACCGGCATCATATATACCATGGCTTTTTGATTTGGATCCGTAATGGTGGCTTTTGTCTGAAAATACATAGTGATCGCCATAAAAAACGGCAATATCGTAAGCCCCTGAGGAAATAGGTATGGAATTTTGAGAGCTTCTACCAAAACATCAGGCCTGCTCAAGTCCGATATCCAGGCAAAGAAGAAGGCTTCTTTGAGTTCAAGCGCTCTACCTAATACAATAAACAAGGCAATAAAAACAGGGAATTGCAAAAGCATAGGGAAGCAGCCAAACATTTGCGCTGCCGGATTAATTCCCTGAGTGCGGTAATATTCCATTACCTCTTTATTGGCTTTTTGTGGGTTACCACGGTTTTTTTCTTTGATTTCTTTAATGGCAGGACTATGTGCCTGCATTTTACTCATGGATTTGGTTTGAGCAATGGTAAGTGGAAACAAGATTAGCCGAACTAACAGGGTAAGAAGAATAATCGCTATTCCATAATTTGGAATCAAAGAATAAAACTTATTCAACAACCATAATATTCCCCCACAAAGTTTTACAAACCAATAATCTCCTTTAACCCATTCCCAACCCGAAAAAAGAATCTGTTCATACCCCTCACCATGACTTATCAGACTCTTATGTTGAAGAGGAAGGACATAAAAATCAAAATCAAGAGCGCCATTCTCCCACTCATTACCTAGAATTTCAAGACTGTAACTGTGCTGTGCATTTTCATTTTTTTCGTCTTTATTGATTAATGGGGTAGCATAAATAACATTATGAGTATTTCTCTTAAAATTTATTAGCGCTGCTACATATTTTCGTCTTAAGCCAACCCATTTTATAACACCGGCATCTTCATTAATCTTTTCAGGTTCTTTGAAAGACTTTCTTTCAATTGAAGCAAGCGTATGGTAGGTAACTTCACTAAAAAAGCTGTAGTTCAGCCCAAAGCCCTTCCCGGTTGGCATTTCTTCTGTTTCTTCCATACCAGCTTTCCAGAGAAGCCCATACTTTGTCCCGGCATTTTCTGGTAAAAACTTATGCGTTATTTTTTGGCTGTCCGCATACAAGGTATAAATACGTGAAATAGTTTTACCGGGAACCACCTCATGAGTAAATTCTAACGTTTCCTGGCCCTCTTCTAACCTGGTAGACTCGTAATGATTCCCCTTAACTTTCCAAACGATATTTGAAAAATCAATACCGCCAAGGGATATCGAAAGAGCCCCCCCCTTGTCTTGTGGAATAATTTGGGGATAAGTTGTGTCCGTTTTTCCTTTTAAAGATTTCACCTGAATTGAGGTGATACATGCACACTGATTATCAAAACCAATGATAAATTCATTTGTTTCAAATACAAGATGCTGCCGTTCAATGTGTTCAATTGAATCTCCAGCCAACGCCTGATTAGCACTATCTCCCTGTATAGCAGTACTATGCAAAATAGAGGGTTGTTTTAAAATCGGAATTTCCCCGGTTGTTTCTTTGAATCGTTTTTGTGATGTATCCGATAACGCCAATATGGAATCAGCTGTACGTTTTTCTGCAAGCTTTTCCTGTTGAACCCGAGAGTTATAGGTCATCCAAACAAGAAACAACAATGTTATGATTAACCAACCTACTATTCTATTTTTACCCATTGTATTTACTACCTGATAATGAGGGTTATGGGACTGGATCCCAGCCACCATGATGAAAGGGGTGGCATCGTATTACTCGTTTTATTGAAAGCCACAAACCTGATATGCAACCATGTTTTAAAATTGCTTGCCTGGCATACTGTGAGCAAGTCGGCTGA